>NZ_JBIUWN010000016.1:0-94083 GCF_044743485.1 Pseudomonas sp. NPDC087614
AGCTTGCCCGGGTGGTATTTGCTCTGTTGAAAAACCAGAGCGAATACTCCCCTAAAGCGGTTTAGGGGCTAGGCATGAACCATAGAATCTCCCACATTGGTTATCGGGTGTTCTTAATGGCCGTGACTACGGCCCACATGCGAATGCTCCACCTCCGTCGCCACCACCCCGCCACTCACTTCCAGCCGCTGCAAAATCCCGCATTGATCGGCCCCCGGCCTTTCGCCACAGCGTTGGCGCAGGTCGAGCAGTTGTGTCTGCAACGCCAATAACCCGTCAATTCGTGCCTTCACATGCTGGATGTGTTCATCGATCAGCGTGTTGACGCTTTCACACTGATCCTGCGGGCTGTCACGCATGGCCAACAGGCTGCGGATTTCTTCGAGGGTCATGTCGAGGGTGCGGCAGTTGCGGATGAAGGTCAGGCGTTCGGCGTGGGCCTGGGTGTAGACGCGGTAGTTGCCGTCGCTGCGGGCGGGCTCTGGCAGCAGGTTTTCGCGCTCGTAGTAACGAATGGTTTCGACGGCGCAATCGGTCAGCTTGGCCAGTTCTCCGATCTTCATGACGGCAATCTCCAAAAGGGTGCTTGACCCTATAGTGGCTACAGGGTCTTTACTTGGCAACAGGCACCTTCATGGACGCGACCAATGAGCGATTCCCTGCACTCCCACAAACCCCACGCGGGGCACGACCACAGCCATAAATTGCAGCCTGTGCATAAACATGACCACGGCGGCGACGCTTGCTGCGCATCGAAAGCCGCCGCACCTGCACGGGTGCTACTGAGCGAAAAGACCAGCGCCGACGCCCGGCTGAGCAGCTTTCGCATCGAGGCGATGGACTGCCCGACCGAACAGACGCTGATCCAGAACAAACTCGGCAAACTGGCCGGCGTCGAGCAACTGGAATTCAACCTGATCAACCGCGTGCTCGGTGTGACCCACACGCTGCCAGGCACCGAGCCCATCACTGAGGCAATCAAATCCCTCGGCATGCACGCCGAACCGCTGGAGGCGGGCGTCGAGTCGCCAGCCCCGGCCCCCGTGAAAAAACACTGGTGGCCATTGGCGCTGTCCGGCGTCGGTGCGCTCGCCGCCGAAGTGATCCACTTCACCAACGCCGCGCCGACCTGGGTGGTGGCGATCATCGCGCTGGTGTCGATCCTCAGCGGTGGCCTCGGCACCTACAAAAAGGGCTGGATTGCCCTGAAGAACCGCAACCTCAACATCAATGCGCTGATGAGCATCGCCGTGACCGGTGCCGTGTTGATCGGCCAATGGCCGGAAGCGGCGATGGTGATGTTCCTGTTCACCGTGGCCGAGTTGATCGAAGCACGTTCGCTGGATCGTGCGCGCAACGCGATCAGCGGTCTGATGCAAATGACCCCGGAGCAGGCGACCGTATTGCAGGCTGACGGTCGCTGGCTCGAACAGGAAGTGAAAAGCGTCGAACTCGGCGCCCGCGTGCGGGTAAAACCCGGCGAGCGTATTGCGCTGGACGGTGAAGTCGTCAGCGGCCGTTCGACCATCGATCAGGCGCCGATCACCGGGGAAAGCCTGCCGGTGGAGAAAACCGTGGGCGATAAAGTCTTCGCCGGCACCATCAACCAGGCCGGTTCGCTGGAATACACGGTGACCGCAGCGGCGAACAACTCGACCCTGGCGCGGATCATTCTCGCCGTCGAGCAAGCCCAGGGTGCACGCGCACCGACCCAGCGCTTCGTCGATCAATTCTCGACAATCTACACCCCAGCGGTGTTCGTCTTGGCCCTGGCCGTGGCGATCATCCCGCCGCTGTTCATGGGCGCGGTGTGGTTCGACTGGATCTACCGCGCGCTGGTGTTGCTGGTGGTCGCGTGCCCATGTGCCTTGGTGATTTCCACCCCGGTGACCATCGTCAGCGGCCTCGCGGCGGCGGCGCGCAAAGGCATTCTGGTCAAGGGCGGCGTGTACCTGGAGGGCGGTTTCAAGCTCGATTATCTGGCGCTGGATAAAACCGGAACCATCACCCACGGCAAACCGGTGCAGACCGATTACCTGTCCCTCGATCCGACGGCCAACGCCACCGCCCCGGCGATTGCCGCCGCGTTGGCCGGCCGTTCCGATCACCCGGTGTCGCTGGCCATCGCCAACGCCGCTGTGGATAAAAACCTCGCGGCGCAGATTGTGGATAACTTCGAAGCGCTGGCCGGCCGTGGCGTCAAAGGCGAGATCAACGGCCAGGTCTACTACTTGGGCAACCATCGTCTGGTTGAAGAGCTGAACCTGTGCTCCCCGGCGCTGGAAGAAAAACTCTTCGCGCTGGAGAAACAGGGCAAATCCGTGGTGCTGTTGCTCGACAAGTCCGGACCGCTGGCGCTGTTTGCGGTGGCCGACACCGTCAAGGAGACCAGTCGCGAAGCGATCCGCCAGTTGCATGCGCTGGGCGTGAAAACCCTGATGCTCACGGGCGATAACGTCCACACCGCGCAGGCGATTGCCGCGCAGGTCGGCATCGATCAGGCTCAGGGCGATTTGTTGCCGACCGACAAGCTGCAAGCCATCGAAGCGCTTTACGCACAGGGCCACCGGGTCGGCATGGTCGGCGACGGTATCAACGATGCCCCGGCATTGGCCCGCGCCGAGATCGGTTTTGCCATGGCCGCAGCGGGCACCGACACGGCTATCGAAACTGCCGATGTCGCCCTGATGGACGACGATCTGCGCAAGATCCCCGCATTCATCAGCCTGTCTCGCGATACCGCCAGCATCCTGAAACAGAACATTGCATTGGCGTTGGTGATCAAGGCTATCTTTCTTGGGGTAACCTTCGCCGGGCTCGCCACCATGTGGATGGCGGTGTTTGCCGACATGGGCGTGAGCCTGCTGGTGGTGTTCAACGGTTTGCGCCTGTTGCGCAAATAGACGATGAGGGGTGGTTGTGCTGAGTGCCGAGCTGAAGGCGTTTTACATGGTGGCCCGTCTGGGCAGCATCACTTTGGCGGCGAAAAAACTCGGCCTCAGCCAACCGACCGTGACCACGCAGATTCGTAACCTTGAAAGCCACTATTCGGTAGAGCTGTTCTACCGTGGCGGTCGCCGATTGAGTGTCAGCGACGAAGGCGCGCGGCTGCTGCCGATGGTCAAGGCGTTGTTGCAGCAGGAAGCCGATATCGAGTTTTTCCTGCGCAACAGCGGCCAGGTGCAAGGCACGTTGCGAATCGCCGCGACCGCGCCGTATTACATCCTCGATCTGGTGAAGACTTTTCGCGAACGCCTGCCGCAGGTGGACGTGTCGGTGGAAATCGGCAACTCGCAGCAGGTGCTCGAAGCGCTGGAGGATTACCGGGTCGATGTCGCCGCGTCGTCGCAGTTGCTGGATGATGCGCGGCTGATTCGTCGGGTACTCGGCACGGATCCGCTGGTATTGGCGGTGCATCGCAATCACCCGCTGGCGGTGCATGAGCATGTGTCGCTGAGTGCGTTGGTCGGGCATACGTTGCTGATGCGCGAGTCGGGTTCGACCACGCGGCGGTTGACCGAAGAGTTGCTGGCCAGCGCCGGGGTGAGTTTCGGGCCGCTGCTGGAGATCGGCAGCCGTGAATCGATTCGCGAGGCGGTGTTGCGCAACATTGGCATCAGCATCATTGCCCGCCAGGAAGTGCCGCATGATCCGCAGCTAAAGGTGCTGACCCTTGAGCATGCGCCGCAGATTCCCGAGTACCTGTACTGCCTCAAGGAGAGGAAGGGCGCGCGGTTGCCGGCGGCGTTTTTGGGGTTGGCGCAGGAAATGTCCCCGGCCTGAGATCTTTCAGTGCCTGTGCCGGCCTCTTCGCGAGCAAGCCCCACATTGGAATGCGTTCCCCCTGTGGGAGCGGGCTGCTCGCGAAGGGGTCAGTCGCCGCAGCAAAATCCGACAGGTAAATCCCCAATCTCTGTAGGGCACTAAACCCTTTCCAGCGCAGGTGTTTAAAGACACTCGGTGTTACGCCCGTCAGCCTACAAATCCTTGCGCCGCTGCCTACGCATGCACCAGAATCCGCCGGCTTGTGCGCCTTGGGCTGGCTGCGTAACTTGGTTCGCATCACTGATTTCCAGTGATCGGGTTTAGTAGCCCGGATCAGTTGACTTACGGCTGCACAAGAATCATCCAGTCGGGCGCTTGCTTGCACTTGATGGTGGCTGTGCGCATGGCATCTTCGGGTGCGCCGGGTCTTGAGTCTTCTGCCGGTCTACTAACTTGCGCACAGCTGCCACCCCTTTCGTTTAGTAGCGAGATGGCTGCGGCTCTACTGGAGAAAGACTCAATGTTCAAACTAACGCCAAACCCGCCGATCTCCGATCCGGCATCCCCCTACGAATCGCCCGATTCAAAGAAATTCCACGAAGCCGCCGAGCGCGCCCTCGACCACTATCTCTGCCCGCCGGCCGCCGCCATCATGGCCACGTCCTACACCCCCAACACGCTCTACATGGCACACCCTGAGGCTGACACCGAATCCCTGCTGGCCGACGCCAGTGAAACCCTCGGCTCCGCCACCGTCATGCTCCACAACCACGCAGCAATGGTTGAAGGCTCGAACCGCAAAACCCTGCAAGGCATCGCCCAGGTGGTGATGCTGGCCGAGCTGGCGGTCAATCGTGTGCTGGACAGGTTAGTGCCGACCGAGTGATCAACGCGCTCAGCGGCGCATGCCCATGTGCCACTGAGTGGAGGCTAGAGGTGTCGATCGCCTGAATCTTTTGGTGAATGTCTGGGCCTCTTCGCGAGCAAGCCCCACATTGGAATGCGTTCCCCCTGTGGGAGCGGGCTTGCTCGCGAAGGCGTCAGACCAGGCAATGCAGAACCTCAGCCCAAACCAAAATCCCCGAATACCACTATCAGCCGTTTTTGCCTCACAGCCACATGACGGACGCATTACAACGCTAGGATTTGCCTCATCTGCTTGATGAGGTCTGTCCCATGAATCCTGCCATCGCAACCACCCTGACTCACCCCGGCGCACCGATGAAAGTGCGCGGCGTGCAGAAGCGCTTTGGCGCGTTCACCGCACTGGATAACGTCTCCCTCGACGTCGCGGCCGGTGAACTGGTGTGCCTGCTCGGCCCGTCCGGGTGCGGCAAGACCACGTTGCTGCGTTGCATCGCCGGTCTGGAAAAGCAGGACAGCGGCGAGTTGTACCTCGGTGACCGCAATGTCTCGAATCTCGCCCCGCAGGCCCGGGACTACGGGATTCTGTTTCAGTCCTACGCACTGTTCCCCAATCTGACGGTGGAGGCGAACATTGCCTACGGCCTCGCCGGCAGCGGTCGCGATGAAGTGCGCCGCCGCGTCGGTGAGATGCTGGAACTGGTCGGCCTCACCGGCAGTGAGAAAAAGTACCCCGGCCAATTGTCCGGCGGCCAACAGCAACGGGTGGCACTGGCCCGCGCTCTGGCCCCGGCACCGTCGCTGCTGCTGCTCGACGAACCGATGTCGGCCCTTGACGCCCGGGTGCGTGAGCATTTGTGTACCGAACTGCGCCAACTGCAACGCAACCTCGGCATCACCACCCTGATGGTCACGCACAATCAGGACGAAGCCATGCTGATGGCCGACCGCATCGCCGTGATGAATAACGGCCGGGTCGAGCAGTACGCCACCCCGCAGGACATCTACAACCGCCCGGCCACACCGTTTGTGGCCGAGTTTGTCGGGCAGGGTAACTGGCTGCCGTTCCAGCGCAGCAGCGCCAGCCACGCCCGGGTGGGCGGGATGGATGTGCGTCTGGCGGATGGCAGCGTGAGCGGCGCCTCGGGCCGATTGTTCTGCCGCCCCGAAGCGATCAACGTCAATCCGCTGGTGCACGAAGAAAACCTGTTCCCGGCCAAAGTCCGCGAGATCACCTTCCTCGGCAACCGCTGCCGCATGAGCTTCGAACTCGATCAACTGCCCGGCCACGCGCTGCTCGCCGAACTGGCGCCGGAGGCCATGCCGCGCCTCGGCGCCCAGCAGATCATGGTTGCGTTGCCGCCGCGCAGCCTGCAGGTGTTTGCCTGATGAGCAGCCACCTCGCGCTGCCGCTCCCGCATAAGCAGGTGCGTCAGACTTCTCGTGCCGAGATCGGCGACCGCATCTTCGTCGTCGGCGGCAAACTCCTGCTGCTGGTACTGCTTGGCGTTGCGGTGCTGTTGCCGTTGCTGGCGATCTTCTGGCGCGGCTTCAGTAGCGAAGCCGGGCAGGGCGGTGGCTGGCTCGCCGCGAAAGAACTGGCGACCAGCGAGAACTTTCACTGGCTGCTCGGCAACAGCCTGAAAGTTTCCCTCAGCGTCGCGGCCATCGTCGTACCGCTGGCCTACCTGTTTGCCTACGCCCTGCAACGCACGTTGATTCCGGCCAAAGGCATCTGGCGCGGGATTTCCCTGCTGCCGCTGATGGCGCCGTCGATGCTGCCGGGGATCGCGCTGGTCTATCTGTTCGGCAATCAAGGCCTGTTGCGCGGGCTGCTCTCGGACAACATCTACGGGTTCTGGGGGATTGTGCTGGGTGAGGTGATCTACACCTTTCCCCATGCGCTGATGATTCTGCTGTCGGCGCTGTCGCTGGCCGATGCGCGGCTGTTCGATGCGGCGTCGAGCATGGGCGCCAGTCCGGCCAAGGCGTTTCGCAGCATCACCTGGCCGGCGACCCGACAGGCTGTGTTCGCCGCGTTCTGTCTGGTGTTCACCCTGACCATCACCGATTTCGGTGTGCCGGTGGTGGTCGGTGGCGACTATCAAGTGTTGGCGCTGGAGGCTTATAAAGCCGTGGTCGGCCAGCAGCAATTCGGCCGTGGTGCGTTGATCGGCATGGTGCTGTTGCTGCCGGCGCTGCTGAGCTTTGGCGTCGATGCGTGGTTGCGTCGACGTCACGGCGACTCCATGAGTGGCCGCGCCCAGGTGTTCAAACCGGCGCCGTCGAAAGTGCGTGATGGCTGCTATCTGGTCATCGTCCTGCTGATCTGCGCGGCGTTGCTGCTGGTGTTCGGCATGGCGGTGTTCTCCTCGCTGGTGAAGTTCTGGCCGTACAACCTGTCGCTGTCGCTCAACCACTATCAGTTCAACGAAACCGCCGGCGGTGGCTGGCTGGCCTACAGCAACAGTTTGAAGATGGCGCTGGGTACGGCGCTGATTGGCAGTGTGCTGATCTTCACCGGCGCGTATCTGATGGAAAAAACACGCACGCAACGCGGCCTCAATCTGGCGTTGCGCATGCTCAGTTTCGTGCCGATGGCGGTGCCGGGGTTGGTGCTTGGTCTGGGTTACGTGTTCTTTTTCAACCTGACCGGCAACCCGCTGCATGTGCTCTACGGGACGATGACCCTGCTGATCGTCTGCACCATTGCGCACTATCTGACCACCGCACAAATGACCGCAACCACCGCGTTGCGCCAGCTCGATGCCGAGTTCGAAGCCGCCGCGCTGTCGCTCAAGGCGCCCCTGTATCGGCATTACCTGCGCGTGACCGTGCCGCTCTGCCTGCCGGCGTTGCTGGACATCGTGCGCTACCTGTTCGTCTCGGCGATGACCACGGTGTCGGCGGCGATCTTCCTCTACAGCCCGGACACCATTCTTGCGGCGGTGGCGGTGCTGAACATGGATGACGCCGGCAACGTCGGCGGCGCGGCAGCGATGTCGACCCTGATTCTGTTCACCTCGGCGGGCGTGTCCTTGCTGCTGGCGTGGGCTTCGCGCGGTTTGCTGCGCCGTTCCCAGGCCTGGCGGCAAACCGCGCCCGGTCACTGATGTTTCCCGTAGCCCTCAACTCAAAAAGACAGGAAAACGATCATGTTCAAGCCTATGGCCCTGGCCGCTGCTGTGCTCGCCACTTTCAGCCTGAATGCCTTCGCGGCGAAAACCGAGTTGACGGTGTACACCGCCCTCGAAGCCGAGCAACTGAAGTCCTACAAGGACGCCTTCGAAAAGGCCAACCCGGACGTCGAGATCAAATGGGTGCGCGATTCCACCGGGATCATCACCGCCAAACTGCTGGCCGAAAAGGCCCGTCCGCAGGCTGACGCCGTGTGGGGCCTGGCCGCCTCGAGCCTGGCGATCCTCGACCAGCAAGGCATGCTGCAAAGTTACGCACCGAAGGATCTGGGCAAGATCGGCGCGAACTACCGCGACGCCGCCAACCCGCCGGCCTGGGTCGGCATGGACGTGTGGGCCGCGACCATTTGCTTCAACACCGTCGAAGCCGAGAAGCAGGGCTTGAGCAAACCGGTGAGCTGGCAGGACCTGACCAAGCCTGAGTACAAAGGCAAGATTGTCATGCCCAACCCGGCGTCGTCCGGCACCGGTTTCCTCGACGTCAGCGCCTGGCTGCAAACCTTCGGCGAGAAGCAGGGCTGGGCGTACATGGACGGCCTGCACCAGAACATCGGCCAGTACGTTCACTCCGGCTCCAAGCCTTGCAAACTGGCGGCGGCGGGCGAGTTCCCGATTGGTATTTCCTTCGAATACCCGGCCGTTCAGTTGAAGCGCCAGGGCGCGCCGCTGGACATCATCCTGCCGAAGGAAGGCCTGGGCTGGGAGATCGAGGCGACTGCCGTGATCAAAGGCACGCCGCATGAAGAAGCCGCGAAGAAACTCGCCGACTTCTCCGCCAGCGCCGAGGCGATGGATCTGTACAAGGAGAACTTCGCCGTACTCGCGCAGCCGGGGATTGCCAAGCCGCAGACCGAATTGCCGGCTGATTACGAGCAGCGTTTGATCAAAAACGACTTTGCCTGGGCCTCGAAGCATCGCGACGAGATCCTGGCCGAGTGGCGCAAGCGCTATGACGGCAAGTCCGAGAAAGTCGTCGCCAAGTAAGCTCTTTATCGACTGACAGGGCCGCTTCGCGAGCAAGCCCGCTCCCACATTGGATCTTCAGTGAACACACATTCTGTGGGCACCCAAAATCCCCTGTGGCAGCGGGCTTGCTCGCGAAGGCGGTCTCCCATTCAGGGAAAATTTCCATGACACAACACAACGACCTGCTGATCGTCGGCGCCGGCATCCTCGGCCTGTCCCACGCCTATGCCGCCGCCAAACGCGGTCTCAAAGTCACGGTTTTCGAACGCACGGCCACGCCCCTCGGCGCCTCGGTGCGCAACTTCGGCCAGGCACTGGTCACCGGCCAGCCACCCGGGCCAATGCTCGAACTGGCCAAGGCCAGCCGCGAGATCTGGGGCGACTGGGCGCAGCTCGCCGGCCTGCAAATCAAGCGTAACGGCTCGTACCTGTTTGCCCGCACTGAAGCTGAAGAACACCTGCTCGAAGCCTTTTGCGCCGGCCGCGCCGTGGAACACGGTTACAACGTCGACTTGTTGCGCGGCGCCGCGTTGCGCGACCTCTACAGCGGTCAGTTCAGCCATCACCGTGCAGCCTTGCACGGGAGGGACGATCAACAGTTGTATTCGCGTGAAGCGATTCCAGCATTGATCGATTACCTGCGCCGCGACCTCGGCGTCGAATTTCATTTCTCGACGCTGGTGCGCGATGTGGAGCCGGGGCGTCTGCACAGCACGGCCGGTTCGTTCACCGCCAAACAGATCATCGTCTGCTCCGGCCATGATTATCAGACGCTGCTGGCCGAACCGATTGCCACGCTCGACCCGCAAATCTGCCGCCTGCAAATGCTCCGCGCCAAACCGCACGTCGAGCTGAACCTGCAACACGCCTTGCTCACGGGGTTGAGCGGCGTGCACTACGGCGCCTTCGCCGACTTGCCGGAAGCGGCTGCGGTGCAGGCGCAGATCCTGCGCGAACAACCGCACCTGCATGAAAACGGCATTCACCTGTTGATCAGTCCGACACCGTATGGCGAGTTGATCATCGGAGATTCGCACCACTACGGCAGCGATCCGTCGCCGTTCAACGCCGAGCAAGTCGACACCTGGATGCTCGAACTGGCCGAACACACCCTCGGCTGCAAGGTGCAAGTGATCGAGCGCTGGCAGGGTGTCTATGGCGCCCGTGGGCCGGGGCCGTTTTCGTTCCTGCGCCCGGCACCGGGGCTGAGTGTGGCGCTGATGCACACCGGCGTCGGCATGAGCGTCGGTCCGGCCATGGCCGAGCGCAATGTCGCGCAGTTGCTGGGGGACATTTGATGGCAGGTCACAAGACCTTCATTCGCGAGCAAGCCCGGGGGAATGCGTTTTTCTGTGGGAGCGGGCTTGCTCGTGAAGAGGCCGGCTCAGGCGCTACAAATCCTCAGCCAAAGACTCAATTTGCTCCTGCCGCTGCGCCTGATTCAACTTCGCATGCGGGTTGAGCGACGACCATTGCGGATGCGCCCGCGCCTTGCTCAGCGCCTCCGGCAACTTGCCCTGTCGCCAGGTTTTGTCCTGCGGTGCGGCAACCTGAACCGCGTCCAGCGCCGCATGCCCGCGCTGATCCAGGGCCAGCAGCAACTGGCGCTGGCGCAACGCCAACAGCCGCAACACGGCGTCATCCACCGTCAACTCGCGCTGGCCTTTGATCTTGCCGAGCAAGCGACTGCCATAACTGCGCGCCGTTTGCAGCGCACCGCCAGCAATTGCCCCGGCCAATGCCGCCGCGCCGAGGGTGATGCCGCCCACCAGCAAATCCACGCCAGCCCCGGCGGCTGCCCCGGCAGCGATCCCGCCCCCCACACGCACACCGAGTTGCTTCAAGGTTTCCGGGTTGAACAGGTCATCGCCCCAGCGGCCATCGAGCAACGGTAGATCACTCGCCGCCGCATCCTGCGGGCGAAACGCATACAGCTTGAGCAGCGCTTCGACGCACTTCTGTTCGCGCTGGCGCACAGCCTTGCGCAGTTCGCTGATGGCTTGCTGTTCCTGCTCGGCTTCGCTGACCACGCTGCGGCGGCACGCGGCGCAGTCGATCAGCAATTCGGCAATCAACCGCGCTGCACTGTGCTGCCGGGCGAGTCGCTGTGCCTGCTGATCTGCAATCAAGCGTTCCAGTTGCGGCCGGGCGTTTTCCAGCAACAAGGCGAGGCTTTCATACAGCCGTCGCGCACCATCCTCGGGCGGCGCCACGCTGTCGAAACGCACCAGCGCATGCAGACCAAGACGCGCCAACGCGTCACGCCAATCCGGTTCGCGGTGGTTGGCGCTGCTGACGAAATTGAGCACCGGCAGCAGCGGTTTGCCGCAACTGGCCAACACTTCCAGTTCATCGCGGTACTTGGCCAGCACCGGCTCGCGGGCGTCGATCACATACAAACCGGCGTCGGAGGCGAGCAGTTGCCGCAACACTTTGGCTTCCTGTTCGAAGCGCTGGCGCGCCTCGCTGCCGTCGAGAAACCGCGCCAGCCGCGCCGGGCCGTCGAGGCGTTCGCCGGGGCGTTCCAGACGTTCGAGAAAATCCAGCAGGGCGATGGCGTCTTCCAGCCCCGGCGTGTCGTAGAGGTCGAGCAACGGCTCGCCGTCCACCGACAGTCGCGCGCCCTCGACATGCCGGGTGGTGCTTGGCCGATGCGAGACTTCGCCGAAACCGACATCGCGGGTCAGCGTGCGCAACAGCGAAGTCTTGCCAACGTTGGTGTGGCCGACCACGGCGAGTTTCAGCGGCGCTTTGAAGGCATCAGTCATGACCGTTCTCCAGCCAGTTCAACGGCGCGCAATCAGCAAAGGGTAGTTCCAACTGTTGCAGTGCGATGTGCCAGTCGCCGAGGCGTTCGGCGTCCAGCGCTTCACCGGGCGGCGCTTGCAGCAGCCAGACGCGGGTGGCGCTGGCGTTGCGCGCCAGTTCGGCGATCAGCGCGAGGCTGCCGCGATCCGGCGAGCGCCGTGGATCGCAAGCGATAACCAGACGTGCCGGGGGGAAGCGGCTGAGTTGTTCGAGCAGTTTGTTGCGTGACTCGCGGCTGTCGAGGATGCCGGCGTTGCTGACGTTTTTCGGCAGCGCCGGCGGCCATGGGCGTTGCTCGTCGAGTTCGATCGCCACCAGCAATGCGCCTTCGCTGGCGTGTTCGCTGACGCTGCTTTCGACGCGGTGCAATTGCTCAGGCGCGGCGTCGGTGACGCCCAGGCGTTCGCTGGTCGGCATCAGGCGTTCGCGCAATTGCGCGTAGCCGGGCAGGTTCAGGTCCAGACGCAGCGAGGCTTTGCCGCTGTTCCAGCGCCAAAAACAGAAAAGCGCCAGCAACAGACGCGGCAGCACGCCGTAGATGATCAGCACGCCGACCAGCCACGTTGCCCAGGCCTGACGGGCGCTTTCAATATCCAGTGCGCCGGCACCGCTGGCGCGGATCATCTCGACCGTCGGCACGTTGAAGCCAAGGAGCGCCGGCAGCGAACCGAGGGCCTGGGTCATGTTGATGAACGTGTCGGCGCTGAGAATCGTGGTTTCCCAGACGAAGCCGTAGCGCCGGGTCGCCATCAGGGTCAGCAGCAGCATCAGCGCGCTGAGCATCGCCAGCAGCCACAGGCCGTTGACCGTTGCGCCGAGGGCCCAGCCATTGAGTTTCTTGCGTTGCAGCATCAGCAGCAGGGCCGGCGCCAGTTGCGCGGCTTTGGCATCGCGGGCCAGTTTTTCGCTGAGCCATAGCCACAGGCGCCCGAGGGTGGCGCCGTGTTCGCCGGCAAAAATCAGCCCCGTCGCCCAACTCAGCAGCAGAATCAGATTCAGCCCGAGCAGGCTGCCCAAGGCCCAGAACACATTGACCGGGGTTTGCCCAAGCGCGGCGAAGGCCAGTCCGGCGCCGCTCAACACGGCGAACATCATCAGCAGCACCAGCGCCAGACGCGCGCCTTGCAGCCAGTGCTTGAGTGCGTTGGTCAGCCCGTCACGCTCGGCCAGCCACAAGGCACGGCGTTGAATACGGCTCGGCAGATCGCCGCCAGCCGCGCGGGCCAGACGATTGGCTTCCAGATCATCCAGAGGCCCCGCGTGTTCTTCGCGCAGGCGGATGGTTTCGGTCAGCCAGAGGTTTTGCAGTGGAGTCAGTTGTGTCACGCGGCATCCCGTCGCTCAATTGAGCCGTGAGCATAACCGCTGTGGCGCTTATCGGGTCAAGCGAGGCTCTGGTATCCTCGCCGGCATGACTAAAACACTCCCCTTAAGCCTGATCGCAGCCCTCGGTGAAAACCGCGTGATCGGCGTCGATAACAGCATGCCCTGGCACCTGCCGGGGGACTTCAAATACTTTAAGGCCACGACCCTCGGCAAGCCGATCATCATGGGGCGCAAGACCTGGGATTCCCTCGGTCGTCCGCTGCCCGGGCGCTTGAACATCGTGGTCAGTCGTCAGGCCGATCTGGTGTTGGAAGGCGCTGAGGTTTATCCATCACTCGAAGCCGCGGTGGTTCGCGCCGAGCAATGGGCGAAGGAACAGGGCGTCGATGAACTGATGCTGATTGGCGGCGCGCAGTTGTATGCGCAAGGGCTGGCGCAGGCGGATCGTCTGTACCTGACCCGTGTGGCGCTGAGCCCGGAAGGCGATGCGTGGTTTCCGGCGTTCGATCTTAACCAGTGGAAGCTGGTGTCGAATGTGCCGAATGCGGCCGAAGGCGACAAACCGGCGTACACCTTCGAGGTCTGGGAAAAAGCTTAAGAGCTTCGTCGGAACGCCGCCCCGAGCAAGCCCACACACACATTGGATCTGTGATCGACACAAATCCAATGTGGAAGAGGGCAGGTCAGGCAAAGAACAACTCAAGCCTGTGCCAACTGCCCATGCTCATCGGCATCGAGCAGTGCTTTATCGGTCTGCTGCATCACCTGACTGGTGATCGCACCGGCGGTGATTGCGCCACTCACGTTCAACGCTGTACGCCCCATGTCGATCAGCGGCTCAACCGAAATCAGCAAGGCTACCAGTGACACCGGCAAGCCCATCGCCGGCAGCACGATCAGCGCGGCAAACGTCGCACCGCCACCTACGCCCGCCACACCGGCCGAACTCAGGGTCACAATCGCCACCAGCGTCGCGATCCACAGCGGGTCCAGCGGGTTGATGCCTACGGTCGGCGCTACCATCACCGCCAACATCGCCGGGTACAGGCCTGCGCAGCCGTTCTGGCCGATGGTCGCGCCGAACGATGCGGCAAAACTGGCTACCGATTGTGGAATGCCCAGACGGCGGGTCTGCGCTTCGATGCTCAGCGGAATGCTCGCTGCACTGGAACGGCTGGTGAATGCAAACGTCAGCACCGGCCAGATCTTGCGGAAGAAACGCAGCGGGTTGATCCCGGCCGCCGACACCAGCAGGCCATGAACGACGAACATCAGGCCCAGACCGAGGTACGACACCGCCACGAAACTGCCGAGTTTGATGATGTCTTGCAGGTTGGAGCCAGCCACCACTTTGGTCATCAGCGCCAGTACACCGTACGGGGTCAGCTTCATCACCAGGCGCACCAGGCGCATCACCCAGGCTTGCAGGGTGTCGATGGCGTTGATCACTTTCTGACCTTTCTCGACGTCATCCTTGAGCAGTTGCAGCGCGGCGACACCAAGGAATGCGGCGAAAATCACCACGCTGATGATTGAAGTCGGTTTGGCCCGCGCCAGATCGGCGAACGGGTTCTGCGGGATGAACGACAGCAGCAGTTGCGGCACATTCAGTTCGGCGACCTTGCCGGCGTAGTCGGTCTGAATGGTTTGCAGACGGGCCATTTCCTGGGTGCCAGCCACCAGACCTTCGGCGCTGAGGCCGAACAGGTTGGTCAGGCCGATACCGACCAGCGCCGCAATCGCGGTGGTGAACAGCAGCGTGCCGATGGTCAGGAAACTGATCTTGCCCAGCGACGAGGCGTTGTGCAGGCGGGCCACCGCGCTGAGGATCGAAGCGAACACCAGCGGGATGACGATCATTTGCAGCAACTGCACATAACCGTTGCCGACCAGATCGAACCAGCCAATCGAGGCTTTCAGCACTGGATTGCCCGCCCCGTAAACGGCGTGCAGAGCAATACCGAACGTGACGCCGAGCACCAGCGCGAGCAGGACTTTTTTCGCCAGGCTCCAATGGGTGCGGCGGGTTTGTGCCAGACCCAAGAGCAGGGCGAGGAACACCAGCAGGTTGAGAATCAACGGTAGATTCATGAGAACTCCAGGAAAGACTTTGCCAGCAGCCTTGCGGGGCTGCTGCGAACCGGCAAGCCTAACAGTTTGATTTCAAATGAATTAATACCGAAAACGCAGGGTAATAGTCGCTTTTGGAATAAGTAGGCGTCGCTCTGGGAAATGCATCTGGCGTGATGGAGACGTGGACGGTCGCTGACAGATGAAAACGGTCACACTTATTTGTTACCGTCGGTCTCTTTGATCAGGGAGAAGGGCTTATGAAGTTTGCACCGAAATTTCTGGCTGTCGCACTGACTGTGGGGTTGGGCCTGGCCGGTCAGGCATTCGCCACCGATTTGAAACACTGGCCAGCCGATCAGGCCAAGGCGCTGGACGCGATGATTGCCGCCAATGCCAACAAAGGTAACTACGCGGTGTTCGACATGGACAACACCAGTTACCGCTATGACCTGGAAGAGTCCTTGTTGCCGTTCATGGAAAACAAGGGCCTGATCACCCGCGACAAACTCGACCCCTCCCTGAAACTGATTCCGTTCAAGGACACCGCCGACCACAAGGAAAGCCTGTTCAGTTACTACTATCGCCTCTGCGAAGTCGACGACATGGTCTGCTACCCGTGGGTGGCGCAGGTGTTCTCCGGCTTCACCCTCAAGGAACTCAAAGGCTACGTCGATGAACTGATGGCTTCGGGCAAACCCGTGCCGGCGACTTATTACGACGGCGATGTGGTCAAGACGCTCGACGTCAATCCGCCGAAAATCTTCACCGGGCAGCAAGAGCTCTACAACAAGCTGATGGAGAACGGCATCGAGGTCTATGTGATGACCGCCGCGTCTGAAGAACTGGTGCGCATGGTCGCCGCCGATCCGAAGTACGGCTACAACGTCAAACCACAGAACGTGATTGGCGTGACGACGATGCTGAAGAACCGCGAGACCAACGAACTGACCACCGCGCGCAAGCAGATCACCGCCGGCAAATATGACGAGAAGGCCAACCTCGGCCTCGAACTGACGCCCTACCTGTGGACCCCGGCGACGTGGATGGCCGGCAAGCACGCCGCCATTCTGACTTACATCGACGAGTGGAAAAAACCAGTATTGGTGGGCGGCGACACCCCTACCAGTGACGGATACATGCTGTTCCACGATGTCGACGTGGCCAAGGGCGGCATTCACTTGTGGATCAACCGCAAAGACAAATACATGACGCAGTTGAACGGCATGATGGCCAAGCACGCTGCGGCGCAGGCCAAGGAAGGGTTGCCGGTGACGGCAGACAAGAACTGGGTGATCGTCAAACCCGAAGACATCCAGTAAGCCCCGATCTTCTGTGGGCGCCCGGATTCAGGGTGCACTGACAGTCCCACAGTTTTGATCTTCAGTGTCTGGGGAATCTGGCCAGACAAAAAAATGCCTCGCACTTGGCGAGGCATTTTTGTTCCTGCGATTGACGCTTACAGCCCGTCAAGCATCGCCTTGTTACGCACAGCACCTTTGTCGGCACTGGTCGCCAGCAGGGCGTAAGCCTTGAGCGCGGTGGTCACTTTGCGTGGACGCACTTCCACAGGTTTCCAGCCTTTCTTATCCTGCTCGACCCGGCGAGCCGCCAGTTCTTCGTCGCTGACCAACAGATTGATCGAGCGGTTCGGAATGTCGATCAGCACTTTGTCGCCATCGCGCACCAGACCGATCGCACCGCCAGCAGCGGCTTCTGGCGAAGCGTGGCCGATGGACAGGCCCGAAGTGCCGCCGGAGAATCGGCCGTCGGTGAGCAAGGCGCAGGCTTTGCCCAGGCCTTTGGATTTCAGGTACGAGGTCGGGTAGAGCATTTCCTGCATGCCCGGGCCGCCTTTCGGACCTTCGTAGCGAATGATGACGATGTCGCCTTCTTTCACTTCGTCGGCGAGGATGCCGCGCACGGCGCTGTCTTGGCTTTCGAAGATCTTCGCGTTGCCTTCAAACACATGGATCGACTCGTCGACACCGGCGGTTTTCACCACGCAGCCGTCCATCGCGATGTTGCCGTACAGCACGGCCAGGCCACCCTCTTTCGAGTAGGCGTGTTCGAAACTGCGGATGCAGCCATTTTCACGGTCGTCATCCAGGGTTTCCCAACGGGTCGACTGGCTGAACGCAGTCTGGGTTGGAATGCCCGCCGGGCCTGCCTTGAAGAAGTGGTGCACGGCCTCATCGGTGGTCTGGGTGATGTCCCACTTGGCGATGGCTTCTTCCATGCTGCGGCTGTGTACGGTCGGCAGATCGGTGTGCAACAGGCCGCCACGGGCCAGAGAACCGAGGATGCTGAAGATACCGCCGGCGCGGTGCACGTCTTCCATGTGGTACTTCTGGATGTTCGGCGCAACTTTGCACAGTTGTGGAACGCTGCGCGAAAGACGATCGATGTCGCGCAGGTCGAAATCGATCTCGGCTTCCTGAGCGGCTGCCAGCAAGTGCAGGATGGTGTTGGTCGAACCGCCCATGGCGATGTCGAGCATCATCGCGTTCTCGAACGCCTTGAAGTTGGCGATGTTGCGCGGCAATACCGCCTCATCGTTGTCGCCGTAGTAACGCTTGCACAACTCGACGATGGTCCGGCCGGCCTGCAGGAACAGTTGTTCGCGATCGCTGTGGGTGGCCAGGGTCGAACCGTTGCCCGGCAATGCCAGGCCCAGGGCTTCCACCAGGCAGTTCATCGAGTTGGCGGTAAACATGCCGGAGCAGGAACCGCAGGTCGGACAGGCGCTGCGCTCGTACTCGGCAACCTTCTCGTCAGAAGCGCTGGAGTCGGCGGCAATCACCATGGCGTCGACGAGGTCGAGGCCGTGGGACGCGAGTTTGGTTTTGCCGGCTTCCATCGGGCCGCCGGAAACGAAGATCACCGGAATGTTCAGGCGCAGGGCGGCCATCAGCATGCCCGGGGTGATCTTGTCGCAGTTGGAAATGCACACGATGGCGTCGGCACAGTGGGCGTTGACCATGTATTCGACGGAGTCGGCGATGATTTCACGGCTCGGCAGCGAATAGAGCATGCCGTCGTGACCCATGGCGATACCGTCATCCACCGCGATGGTGTTGAATTCTTTCGCTACGCCACCGGCGCGTTCGATCTCGCGAGCGACCAGTTGGCCCAGGTCTTTGAGGTGCACGTGGCCCGGCACGAACTGGGTGAACGAGTTGGCAATGGCGATGATCGGCTTTTTGAAGTCGTCATCTTTCATCCCGGTGGCGCGCCACAGTGCGCGGGCGCCGGCCATGTTGCGGCCGTGGGTGGATGTTTTCGAACGGTAATCAGGCATTGAAGCACTCCGGGCGGCTAATCAGGTATCAAAGGGGAAGTGAGCTTCTATTGACGTCTGGAACACCCGGTAATGGCCGTGTGTCTGGAAGTGGCCGATGACGTTGCGGGATCGCCGCTGGTCTCAGCCTGAGCTCATAAACCCGCCGGGGGATGAATGGCGATGAATCTGGCGATTCTACACCGCTGGCGTCTGGAGGGAATGGCGCAAAGTGTTGTTGCAGTGCCAGCGGCGGTTGCGGGATGACGACTGGCAGGATTATTCGCCATCCGGTTGCGCGGTCGTGTTGATCTTGAGCATGTTGGCGCGGCGGCTCACCCTCCTGTTCAACGCCAGAGCCACGCCACTGAGCAAAACAAAGCAGTAACCCAGCGTGGATTGCAGGTTGGCCGGGCTCAGGCTGATCAATGCACTGATTATTCCGCCGCAAATGAAAATGATCGTGCTGCCAGCCGAAGCCGACGTGCCGGCGTTTTCGGGAAACAGGCCCATGGCCCGCGAGGTGGCTGCCGGTCGTGCGATGGTGGTGCCGGCCGTGCAGATCAGCATCGGAATCAGAACGGTGGCTGGGGCCAGTGCATGGTTGGCCGCCAGATAAAGCATCACCAAACCTGACAGCAGGATCAGACTCAGCCCGGTGATGATCTGCCGGCCCGGCGTGATGCGTCGGTTCAGTACGGTGGCGATGATGCCACCGACGACATACGCAGCGCCGTACACCAGCAGGATCAGCGAAAAATCATAGGCCGACAGTTGCAGTTGATCCATGAAGATCAGTGGGGAAATCACGATAAAGGAGAAATGACAGGCGAATGCGAAGGCTGAAATCAGCCAGTAGCCGACAAAGTCGAAATCTCCCAGCACCCGTCGATAGGCCTTGAGGAAACCCGGGTGCGTGCCGCTGACGACAGGGCGAGTGTTCTCCAGAAACAGCCATGCCTTGATCAGCACCGTGGCGGACAGCGCGATGAACACCCCGAAACTGCCGCGCCAGCCGAGGGTGGCTTGCAGAAAGGTGCCGGCCAGCGGCGACACGGAGATAAAAATCCCGGTGGCGGTGACCATCAGAATACGCAAGCGATCACGCTCCTCGCCTTCGAACAGGTCCTGCACCAGTGCCTGGGACAGCACAAAACAGCCGCAACCCAGTGCCTGCACCACCCGGAATATCAGGAACAGCGTGTAGTCGCCGGTCAACACGCAACCGAGGGCGCCGAGCATCGATACGCTCATACCGGCGAGCAGCAAGCCCTTGCGTCCGATCACATCGGATAGCGGGCCGATCAACAACTGGGCAAATGCGATGCCCACGGCGAACAGACTGATTGAAAGCGCGATGTCCGCCGGTGTGCTGCGGAAATGCGCCGCCAGTGCCGGAAATGATGGAAGCAGGACATCCAGTGGAAACACGCCCAGCAGCACCATGGCCAGTAAAAGGCCGACAGCCCCGCGACGCTGGCGTGTGATTACCGCGTACTTTCCGTTATCCATCGATCAGTCCTGCCTTGGCAAAAAGTGTCTGGTTATGGGGCGTTGCGAAAAATCCGGCCTTGCGCAGTGCATCCAGCGTAGCGATGGAGCCTGAACGTGCGCGCGCGCGGTTGGCCTGCACCGTTGCCATGCTGGCGACAATGTCCATCACGTCGCTGTCGGCAATGCCCGCACCGCGCAGGCTCTGTTGCAGCCAGCGTTCGTCGACCTCGAAGAAAAGCCCGATGATCTCCAGCAGCGTTCTGCTTGCAAACGTGCGCTGGCGACTGTTCATCGAAAGCCAGAAGTAATGGAACACTTCGGCAAAGTAGCGGCTGTGGCGGGCTTCGTCGGCCAGGTGATCGCGCAGCATGTCGTTCACGCTGGACACCAGACTGTCGCGACAGACGTCCAGCAGCTCCCGGGCAATGATGGTCTCCGAGACGAAGCCAAGCAGAAGCCATGCCAGTGCACGGTGCTTCTGCGGGGTGCGGACGATCAGTGCGTTCATGCGAGTGATCCGCTTCGGAATCGCCGGACGTGCGCTCATCCCGTAGAACCCGGCGATCTGCTCCGCGAGACGATTGGAGAACAACGCGTGGTAGCCCTCGTCGGTATAAAGTTGCAGCGCCGCGTGTTTCATTGGCAGAGGCACGTAGATAGGCAGTTCCCGATGAACGATGACCTCAACCGCGCGATTGACGATGCGATGTTCGAGCAGGGTGGTGTAATCGAGAAAGTGCACCAGATGGTTGGCCGTCAGTCGGTGTTGCACTTCGCGTCCGGCGGCCTCGATGGCCGGGTGGGCCAGATAAGGCAAAAAGGCCGGTGGAAACCAGTAGCGGGTTTGCAGTTGCTGCAGCACATCGTCCGGCAATTGATAGTCGTGGGTACTGCTGCGTACCGAGGCGCGGCTGTCCCAATCCCCCAGGGTGAATTTGAGCGCCCATGACACCGGTACTTCGTTCGAATCCGGGATAGGGAGGGTCATGCTTGTACCTCGCGCAAGAGATCACGCATTTCCTGGCACATCACCTGTCCGTCGCTTTCTCCGCAGCCAACAAAGAACAAAGGTTGTTCAGCGCTTCCCTCGATTTTGAGGAGCGTTTCGACCTGCTTGTCGGCAAATGCACCGGTCAACCAGGTGTTGAGACCCAGTGCTGTGGCGATCAGTTGAAAGGTCTGCGACAGATGACCCGCCTCAATGAATGCCATGCGATAGGCGCGTGAGTGCTCGTACTTCCACCAGAGCCGATCGAATCGAGCGGTGATGAACAATCCCAGCGGCAGGTTGTTGATGAAGTGCTGGCCGCCCAGCAAGTCGCCCAGCGCCGGTTGAGGCAAGGGATTGACCCGGCTAATGGTGTGTTCGGCAGGGTGGTAGGCGTAAATGCCGGGCTCCAGGTCGTCGACGTTGCGCACCAGCAGAAACCCTTCGCATGCATTCAGGCCACCACCGGACGGACTGCTGCGGCGTGCGCCAAGGTCTTGGGCAATGCTGTCGTCGCGATTGAGGTCGCGTTCATGGAGGTAACCGAGAGAAAGGTAAAGCAGGGTGCCGACGTCATCGAGCGTCATCGCTGCGCCGGTGTAGGAGCGACAGGTTTTGCGCTGGAGCAGTGCGTTACTCAGGCTGTCGTCGTTCAAACTGCGCGGGAGGGGCAAAGCGATGCGCTGTCCGGCCACATGCATGGGCCGGTCTGTTGCGGGAGCCGGGGTGGCCAATACTTCGTTGCAGTGCGCCAGATATAGCCTGGACCACTCATGAATATTCTGCGGGCTGTGTTCGCAGGGAATGTTTTGAGTGCCGATGTGATAGATCTTCGACAGTTCATCCCAACCCCATGGCGGGTTGTCTATTTTTGAAACGGTTAGAATGCCGGCGCTTAATAGTTGCGTGTCTATTATGTTGTGTGGGTCGAAGAGGTCTGGGTTGTTTATTAGTTGTGCAAGGCGGGTCGAATAGTTCAGGTCAAGTTCATGTTGGGTGTGCTCTTTGTAGTTCCAGACTATTTGTCCAGGTGAGCGCGGCAATATAAATAGATAAGGGTTTATGTGCATGGTATTCATTCACTCTGGATAAAGTCGAAAGGACGCCGCGTTGCCGGCACTCCACGGCGTCCTGACTCACTTAGCGGGCTTTAGGTGCAACCAGAAAAGCCAGGTTTGCGATTTTGTTGGTTTCCAGAGAAATGCTTTTCATGATGTGAACTCCTTGTTCGTTGATAGTTGAAGTCACCTCGTGGTGACAACTTCATAATAGTTTGTAATGGAATATTGGCAAGTGGATATTAAGTAGGAATGTTCCAGTAATTTTGTCGGAACTATCTTTAGCTGGAGTTGGACTTTGTAGGGTGTTTTTCAATAATTTAAGGGCGTAAGGAAATATCCTTCACGTTAGTAGGAAAGTCCGTGTAGGAAGTCGTGATTGTTGACGTAGAGGTGACGCAGAGTTCGCCAGGGGCAGGCGTAAAGCAAACGGGGAGCCTGCTGGCTCCCCGTCATCCGCATTGATCAGCTGTTAGGCAGCAGGCGGCAGGTGATGCTCTTGATGTAGCGGGTTTCGTTGATCGCCGGGTGTACCGGGTGATCCGGGCCTTGGCCGCCGCGCTCCAGCAACTGGATGTTGCGATCCAGGTGACGTGCACTGGTCAGCAGGATGTTTTGCAGGTCATCTTCCGGCAGGTGCATCGAGCACGAAGCGCTGACCAGGATGCCGTCCTTGTTGAGCAGGCGCATGGCTTGTTCGTTCAGGCGACGGTAGGCGCCTTCACCGTTTTTCATGTCTTTCTTGCGTTTGATGAACGCCGGCGGGTCGGCCACGATCACGTCGAAGCGTTCTTCACTGGCCTTGAGCTCTTTCAAGGCTTCGAAAACGTCACCTTCGATGCAGGTCATTTTGTCGGCGAAGCCGTTCAACGCGGCGTTGCGCTCGACACCGTCAAGGGCAAAGGCCGAGGCATCGACGCAGAACACTTCGCTGGCGCCGAACGCTGCAGCCTGCACGCCCCAGCCACCGATGTAGCTATAGAGGTCGAGGACGCGTTTGCCTTTGGCGTAAGGCGCCAGGCGTGCGCGGTTCATGCGGTGATCGTAGAACCATCCGGTTTTCTGGCCTTGAATGACCGGGGCTTCGAACTTCACGCCGTTCTCTTCCAGTGCCACCCACTCCGGCACCAGGCCGAATACCGTTTCGACGTAGCGGTTGAGGCCTTCGGCGTCACGGGCGGCGGAGTCGTTCTTGAACAGAATGCCGCTTGGCTTGAGCACTTGAGTCAGTGCGGCGATCACGTCCTCTTTATGCGCTTCCATGGTCGCCGAGGCGATCTGCACGACCAGGATGTCGCCGAAACGGTCGACCACCAGGCCTGGGAGCAGGTCGGAATCGCCGTAGACCAACCGATAGAACGGCTTGTCGAACAGACGCTCGCGCAGGGACAGAGCCACGTTCAGGCGGTGCACCAGCAGCGATTTGTCCAGTGCTACCTTGATGTCGCGCGACAGCAGTCGGGCGCAGATCAGGTTGTTCGGGCTCATTGCCACGATGCCCAGCGGCTTGCCACCCGCCGCTTCGAGGATGGCCTGATCGCCGGCATTGAAGCCATGCAGTGGCGTGGCGGTCACGTCGATTTCGTTGCTGTAGACCCACAAGTGACCGGCGCGCAGGCGACGGTCGGCGTTGGCTTTGAGGCGCAAGCTAGGCAGGGACATGACGTCGCTCCGGAAAAAAGAGCGGGAGTATACCGTGTTGCGAGTTATGTCGGGTTTGATGAGCGATGAAACGCCGATGCGCCTTCGAGAGCCGCGAATTTGCCACCGAGCGGGTTTCGATTATCCGGTCGGTATCAAAAAGTCCGAAGCCAGGGCTTGAATGAAAGTTCCTGACAAATGCCCACCGAGGTGTCGTCTTGCGGTTTTTAAGCGTTAGAATCGCCGCCTGTCCCAGAGTGTGTACTTATGTCCCAAGAGCTGACCACCGAACAGATTCAACAATCCCTGCAAGGCATCAGCGTGCCCGCGCAGCCGCAGATCATGGTGGATCTGCAAATGGAGCAGTACATGCCCGATCCGGACCTGGAGGTGATCGCCAGACTGATCTCCCAGGATCCCGGCCTGTCCGGCTCGCTGCTGAAAATTGTCAACTCGCCGTATTACGGCTTGAGCAACAAGATCACTTCGATCCAGCGCGCGGTGAATCTGCTGGGCAGCCGTTCGATCGTCAATCTGATCAACGCGCAGTCGATCAAGGGCGAGCTGAACGACGACACCATCGTCACGCTCAATCGTTTCTGGGATACCGCCCAGGATGTGGCGATGACTTGCCTGACGCTGGCCAAGCGCATCGGCATTCAGGCCAGTGACGAGGCCTATGCCTTGGGCCTGTTTCACGACTGCGGTGTGCCGTTGATGCTGCAGCGCTTCCCCCATTACATGTCGGTACTGGAAAAGGCTTACGCCAATGCCAGTGCCGAATGTCGGGTGGTGGACACCGAAAACAGCGAATTCAACACCAATCATGCGGTGGTCGGTTATTACACCGCCAAATCCTGGCGTCTGCCGGAGCATGTCAGCGCGTCAATCGCCAATCACCACAATGCCTTGGCGATCTTCAGGGATGAGTCGTCGCACGACAATCAGATGAAAAACCTGCTGGCGATCCTCAAGATGGCCGAGCACATCTGCGCTTCGTACCGGGTGCTGGGCAACCAGACCGAAGACTACGAGTGGGAAAGCATCGGTCCGATGATTCTCGATTACATGGGGCTGTCGGACTACGACTTCGAAACGCTCAAACAAACGATCCGCGACCTCGGCGCGCGTTGATTCGAGGACACCATGCCTGAACTGCCCGAAGTCGAAACCACCCGCCGGGGCATTGCCCCGCACCTGGAGGGCCAGCGCGTCAGCCGGGTGATCGTGCGTGACCGCCGGCTGCGCTGGCCGATTCCCGAAGACCTCGATGTGCGCCTGTCCGGGCAGCGCATCGTGTTGGTCGAGCGGCGGGCCAAGTATCTGCTGATCAATGCCGAAGTCGGCACGTTGATCAGCCATTTGGGCATGTCAGGCAATTTGCGCCTGGTCGAGGTCGGTTTGCCGGCGCTCAAGCACGAGCATGTCGATATCGAGCTGGAGTCGGGCCTGGCCTTGCGCTACACCGATCCACGGCGTTTCGGCGCGATGCTGTGGAGCAACGATCCGCTCAATCACGAGTTGCTGATTCGTCTCGGGCCTGAGCCCTTGACCGATCTGTTCGATGGCGAGCGGCTGTTCCAGTTGTCACGCGGGCGTACGATGGCGGTCAAGCCGTTCATCATGGACAACGCGGTGGTGGTCGGGGTCGGCAATATTTACGCGACCGAAGCGCTGTTTGCCGCAGGGATCGACCCGCGCCGCGAGGCCGGTGGCATTTCCCGTGGACGTTATCTGAAACTGGCGATCGAGATCAAACGCATCCTCGCCGCCGCCATCGAACGCGGCGGTACCACGTTGCGCGATTTCATCGGGGGTGACGGGCAGCCGGGGTATTTCCAGCAGGAACTGTTTGTTTATGGTCGCGGCGGTGAACACTGCAAGGTCTGCGGCACCGGGCTACGTGAAGTGAAGCTTGGCCAGCGTGCCAGTGTTTTCTGTCCGCGCTGCCAGACCTGAAGCAGGAAGCTGAAAAAATCCCACGGTCTATAGTGAGTTGTCTCACTGTTCAGCCCGAAGGATCGTGCCATGAAGTCCTCGCAAGTGCTCCTTGTCGCATTGCTGCTGTGTTCCAGCCTGGCTGTTCAAGCCACGGAAAACGGCAGCGGTGATCCGCGCTACACCCTCCAGAACCCACCGGCCTACGCCATGATCGGCGACTTGCTGATTGCCCGACCTTTGTTGGTCGTGGCGACGGTCATCGGGGCGGGCGTGTTTGTCGTGTCGTTGCCGTTTACCGCGCTGGGTGGCGGGATAGGCGATGCAGGGCAGGCGTTGGTGGTTGATCCGGCAAAAGCGGCGTTTGTGCGGTGTCTGGGGTGTACGGGGGAGGGGTTTGAGCAGCGCGAGTGAGGTGTTCTGAATTCGGCGCGGTTGTTGATGGTCCTTTCGCGAGCAAGTCCGCTCTCACCTTTGGAATGCATTCCAGTGCGGGAGCGGGCTAGCTCGCGAAGAGGCCCGAAGAAACGCTACAAAGCGGTCAGATCAGGCCTTGCCGGTGATCTTGTTGTACTTCTCCATCAACTGTTCTTGAGTTTCAGGATGGGCTTCGTCCAGTGGAATGCAATCCACCGGGCAAACCTGCTGGCACTGCGGTTCGTCGTAGTGGCCGACGCACTGGGTGCACAGGTTCGGGTCGATCACGTAGATCTCCTCGCCTTGGGAAATCGCGGCGTTTGGGCACTCGGGTTCGCAGACGTCGCAGTTGATGCAATCGTCGGTGATGATCAGGGACATGCTCACTCCAGCCGGGGCGGCAGGCCCGGGCGCTATAAATCAATGCGCGCAATTGTGCCGCATTGGCGCCCGCAGTGCACGCGGGCGCCGTTTGAACGGTCGTTACTTCTTGAAGCGCAGGGTCAGGGCGTCTGCCACGGCTGGGTGGACGAACTTGCTGATATCGCCGCCCAACGCGGCGATTTCGCGCACCAGCGTCGAAGAAATGAATGAATAACGCTCGGACGGGGTGAGAAACAGGCTCTCCACATCCGGGGCCAATTGACGGTTCATGTTGGCCAGCTGGAATTCGTATTCGAAGTCCGACACCGCACGCAAACCACGCAGGAACACATTGGCGTTCTTCTCTTTGGCGAAATGCGCCAGCAACGTCGAGAAGCCGACCACTTCTACGTTCGGCAGGTGTTTGGTGACCTCGCGAGCCAGTTCGACCCGTTGTTCCAGCGGGAACAGCGGGTTCTTCTTCGGGCTGGCAGCGACAGCAATGATCACATGGTCGAACAGGCGCGAGGCGCGTTCGACCAGATCGCCATGGCCCTTGGTAATAGGGTCGAAGGTACCTGGGTACAACACTCGGTTCATCGCGTCGTCCTGGCGGGAGTCCGTTGGGGAGTCGGATGGTATCGCAGCCGTCCCGGTCGGCCAAGTCGCCTGTTGGGTAAGAAAGCACTATAGACGATGGGAATGATCCGGTTTTTCATGGGTTTTTCAGTCGATCGGCGAGGGACGTCGCCAATTGTGCCGTCAGCCCGTATACCGACAACTGCGGGTTGGCGCCGATGCTGGTGGGGAACAGCGAGCCGTCGTGAATCGACAGATTGGTGAGCTGATGATGACGGCCAAGGCTATCGGCGACGGCGGTTTTCGGCTCTTCGCCCATCGCACAGCCGCCCATGACGTGGGCGCTGCCCAACCGTGTGCGATACAGCTCAAGGCGCAAGCCATCGATCAACGTACGGGCCTCGGCCAGGGTCTTCACATAACGCGCGTCGGCGTGCATCGGCATCACCGCTTTGGCGCCGCCGGCGAACTGGATCTCGGCCATGCTGTGGAAGGCCCGGCGCAACCCCTCCCAGGCATAGGGCGAGACTTGATAGTCGAGCACTGGCGAGCCGTCGCCCCGCAGCTCTACGTTGCCGCCGCTGCTGTCGGGGTGAAACCCATCGCGAAGCAGCGCCAGCGTGACGTGGGTATGTGGCAGATCGGCCATGCGCTGCGCGTTGTCCTGACCAAAACCGCCGAGCAGGGTGGCCGCGAGCGCCGGTTGCAGCGGCGGCACTTCGAGTTTGTAGCCCATGGGGCCGGTGACGCCGTCCTTCCACTGGAAATGGTCGGAATAAATCGACTGCGGCGCGCCGTAGAACGGGTTGATGACGTCATCGAAGCGCCCGGCGGACATGTTCACCAAATGCAGGAATGTGCGTTTGCCCAAGGTTTTGTGTGGGTCTGGCGCGTCTGAACGCAGCAGCAGCGCCGGACTGTTGATGCCGCCGCCGGCGAGCACGTAATGCCGTGCCTTGACCGTGATGGAGCGCCCGGTCGGTTCGACGCAACGCTCGTCCATGGCGACGCATTGCAGGGCGAAAACCTTGTCGCCGGTGATCAACAGCTTTTGCACGCGGGCCAGATAAAGCAGCTCTCCGCCCTTTTCCAGGGTGGCCGGAATGGTCGTGACCATCATCGATTGCTTGGCGTTGGTCGGGCAGCCCATGCCGCAGTAACCGAGGTTCCAGCAGCCGCGCACGTTGCGTGGAATAACGTGCCAGCTATAACCGAGCTGTTCACAGCCTTTACGGATCACGTCGTTGTTGGCGTTGGGCGGAATCAGCCACGGAGCGACGCCGAGACGCTGTTCCATTTTTTCGAACCATGGCGCCATTTCGGCCGGACTGTGGCCTTTGACGCTGTGTTCTTTGGCCCAATGTTCGAGGGTTGGTTCTGGGGTGCGAAAGCTCGATGTCCAGTTGATCAGCGTGGTACCGCCGACCGCCCGGCCTTGCAGGATAGTGATCGCACCGTCCTTGCTCATGCGGCCAATGCCTTCCTGATAGAGGCTGCTGTAGGCCTTGTCTTCAAGCATTTTGAAATCGGAACTGGTTTTCAGCGGGCCTTCTTCGATCAGCAACACTTTATAGCCGGCGGCGCTGAGGATTTCTGCCGTGGTACCACCGCCAGCGCCGCTGCCGATGATCGCGACATCGGTTTCGAGGGTCAGGTCGTCCGTGAGTTGTGCGCCGTTGTAGGTTTTCCAGCCTCGGGCGAGGCCTTCGCGGAACGGGTCGGGTACTGGCATGTTCAGGCTCTCTTGTTTTTGTTGTTCCAGCGGGCCCCTTCGCGAGCAAGCCCGCTTGCACATTGAAATGCAGTCCTCGGTGGCAGCGGGCTTGCCCGCGAAGGGCGCGTCTTGGGTTCAGACAGTCGGCGGGCCGGGATAACCGCAATGCGCCCAGGACTCGGCGCGGGTGTACCAGGCCATCATCACCATTTGCTGAAGCGAGCTGTGGCCCATGCGCAACAGGCTCAACGCGCTGTTTTTCCACCGGTCGAGGAAGTGGCGCATTGCTTCAGGGCTGGCGTTTTCCCAACTGCCCCAGATGCCGGTGAGGGGCCCGCGCGTCACGGCCATGCCCAGCACGTCGAACAACTGCCGGGTAAGCTTGAGCATTTCCGGCGACAGGTGATCGAGGCTGTAGTCCAGCGCCTGGAGCGTGCCGTCGACCGCGCCGGGCATCTTCTCGACGGCCACGGCGCCGTCGAGCATTACCGGAATCAATGCGCGCAGAAACAAGAGATCGCCATCGCGCAAAACAGTGAAACCCTGGGCCGGGACGCTCGACGAACAACCACTGAGGCTGGCGCCGAGCCCGGCAGTGGCGAGAAACGCGGTGGCGCCGAGGCTGAATTTCAGCAGGCCACGGCGCGACAGGGCAGGTGTTTCAGTCAGGCTTGGGTGCATTGTTTTTATTACCCGGTGGCGATGACGAATGTTTAGCGGATGAACAGCTTCTGAATCAGTTTCTGAATGGATTTTCCGTACGGTGGGTAAATCAGCCTGGCGGCGTTGAAACGCTGTTTGATCAGTACGCCTTTGGCTTTGCTGAACGTCAGAAAGCCTTCGCGACCGTGGTAGTGACCCATGCCCGAAGCGCCGATGCCGCCGAATGGCATGTCATCCTGAGCCACATGCAGCAAGGTATCGTTCAGGCACACACCACCCGAATGGGTTTCGTGCAGCACGCGGTTCTGTTCGCGTTTGTCGTAGCCAAAGTAGTAAAGAGCCAGAGGTCGTGGCCGCTGATTGATGTAAGCCAATGCCTGCTCCAGATCCTGATACGGCACGATCGGCAGCAACGGCCCGAAAATTTCGTCCTGCATCACGGTCATCTCGTCGCTGACATTGAGCAGCACGCTGTGTGGCATGCGGCGACCCTGGCCTTGGTCGAACAACGGAATCAACAGGGCGCCCTTGCTGGTGGCATCGCTGATGTATCCGTTGAGCCGCGCCAATTGGCGATCGTTGATGATTGCGGTGTAGTCCGGGTTGTCGGCGAGGGTTGGATAAAAGCCCTGCACGGCCTGGCGATAGGCTTCGACGAACGCGCCGACGCGGTCTTGCGGCACCAGCACGTAATCCGGGGCCACGCAGGTCTGGCCGGCGTTGAGGGTTTTGCCGAAGGCAATGCGTTCGGCCGCATCCTTCAACGGTACGTCACGGGAAACAATGGCCGGGGACTTGCCGCCCAGTTCCAGGGTGACCGGGGTGAGGTTTTGCGCTGCCGCGCGCATCACCTGCTTGCCGATGCTGGTGGCGCCGGTAAACAGCAGATGATCAAAGCGCAAACGGGAAAACGCCACGCCGATATCTGCTTCGCCGAGCACCACGCACACCAGATCCTCGGGGAAGATTCGCGCCAGCAATGCCTTGAGCAACAGCCCGGTGGCCGGCGTCGATTCGCTGAGTTTGAGCATCACCCGGTTGCCCGCCGCCAGTGCGCCGACCAACGGGCCGATGGCCAGATACAGCGGGTAATTCCACGGCACGATGACGCCAATCACGCCCAGCGGCTGATACACGACTTTCGCCGAGGCGGGCTGGAAGGCCAGGCCGACCTTGCGCCGCGAGGCTTTCATCCAGCCCTTGAGGTGGCGGCTGGCGTAGTGAATGCCGTGCAGGCTGGGCATCAATTCGGCCAGCAGGGTCTCGTCGGCGCTGCGGTGGCTGAAGTCGGCACTGATCGCCTCGATCAAGGCCTGACGTTCATCGCTCAGCACATCGCGCAGGGCCTTGAGCCATTGCTGGCGCTGGGCAGCAGGCGGCATCGGGTTGGCGGCATACGCGGCCCGTTGCGCGTTGAACTGCCGATCAAGCGCTTCCAGTGGCTGTTGCAGCGTTTGCAGGTAGGCTATATCGGCAGTCATAGTGGGCTCCGGAATTATTGTAATGGGGCAATTTTTAGAGCCTATACTCTAGAAAGTCAAATGGCTTCCTTGTGCAGCTTTGTTTTATCCATTTCCGGATAGGTCGTAAGATGCCCGTCACCGCACTCTGAATTAAAGCTCAAGCCATGGCCCCACGAATAAAAACCAGCGAGCGTATCGTGCTGAACAGCCTCGAACTGTTCAATCAACAGGGCGAGCGCAGCATCAGCACCAATCATATTGCTGCTCACATGGAGATTTCTCCGGGCAACCTGTACTACCACTTCCCCAACAAGCAGGCGATCATCGCCGTGTTGTTCAGTGAGTACGAAAGCCTTGTGGACAGCTTCCTGCGCCCACCTCAGGGACGCGCCGCGACGGTCGAAGACAAGCGCTTCTATCTCAAGGAGCTGCTGTCGGCGATGTGGCGTTACCGTTTTCTGCACCGCGATCTTGAGCATTTGCTCGACAGCGATCCGGAACTGGCGGCCCGTTATCGACGCTTTTCCCAGCGCTGCGTGATTCAAGGCGCGGCGATCTACGAGGGTTTCGTGGCCGCCGGGATCCTCGACATGGACCGTGTGCAGATTGAATCGCTGACCCTCAATGCCTGGATCATCCTGACGTCCTGGGTACGCTTTCTGTGCACCACCCGTGAGAACTCCAACCACCTCAGCGAGCAAGCCATCAAACGTGGCGTGTATCAGGTGTTGGTGCTGGAAGCCGGGTTTGTCACCGAGCAGGCGCGCGATCAGGTCAATGCACTGTTCGAAGAATTCTACGTACCGCTGGCCCAGGCCCTTGAGGACGTGAAGTAAACCGTTCTGTCGAATTCCACAGGAGCCCGTTATGTCGATTGCGCAACTGATCAGCCCTACCGCACTGGATGTCCGCAAGGAGCAGCCGGGGCTGGTGATTCTCGATTGTCGTTTTGCCCTCGATGACCCGGACTACGGTCAGCGCAGCTACGCCGAGGGGCACATTGCCGGAGCGAGTTTCGCCGATCTTGAGCGTGACCTCAGCGGCAAAGTGGTCAAGGGTGTGACGGGGCGGCATCCGTTGCCTGCGCCTGCGGCGCTGGTCGAGCGTCTGCAAGCCTGGGGCATCAACGCTGACAGCGACGTGGTTTTGTACGACGACGGCCCGGGTGCCTATGCGGCCCGAGCGTGGTGGTTGCTGGCGTGGCTGGGCAAGCGTGATGGCGTGTTCATTCTCGATGGCGGGCTCAAGGCCTGGCACGCGGCGGGTCTGCCGCTGAGCCTGGATGCACCGACCACTGTCCGTGGCAGTTTCAGCGGCCAGCCGGACACGACCTTGCTGCTCAGCGCCGAGCAATTGCAGCAGCGGCTCGGTCAACCGACGCTGACCCTTCTTGACGCCCGGGCCTTGCCGCGTTTCAAGGGTGAAGTCGAGCCTATCGACCCGATTGCCGGGCACATTCCCGGCGCGCAATGTGCAGCGTTTACCGACAATCTGGGTGGTGACGGTCGGTTCCTGCCGGCCGATCAACTCAAGCAGCGCTTTGCCGCCAGGCTTGGCGAGCGTTCGCCGTCGGCACTGGTCGCGTATTGCGGCTCGGGCGTGACGGCGTGTCACAACCTGTTCGCGCTGTGCCTGGCGGGTTATCCGTTGGGGGCGTTGTATGCCGGTTCGTGGAGCGAGTGGATCAACGAGCCTTCGCGTGGAATCGCTACCGGCGAGTAATTACCACGCCCTTCCTTGTGGGGGCGAGCCTGATCAATCATGACGTCAGGCCCGCCAGCCACTGCGGGATGCGCCTTTCCAGATAATAGCCGGGCTGGCGCAACGAGCCCTCGACGAATCCGACGTGACCGCCGCGAGCCAGCAATTGGAATTCAGTCGTCGCCGACAGTTCACTGGCTTGCGGCAGGCTGTGCGGGAACACGAACGGATCGTCCGCCGCTTGAATGATCAGGGTCGGTGCGCGGATCTCGCCGAGAAAGTAACGGCTCGACGCGCGGCGATAGTAATCCTCGGCATCGGTGAACCCGTGCAGTGGCGCGGTCACCCGGCCATCGAAATCCCAGAACGTGCGCATGTTTTCCAGCGAGCCGAGCGCCGCCAGTGCGGCCATACCGTCCTCGCGTCCGTCGTGCTGGAATTGCCTTTGCTTGTTCTTGATGTAGGCGACCATCTCGCGCATGAAGTGCGCCTGATAGACCCTGGAAAAACCCTGGCCGATACGATCGGCGCATTGGTCGAGGCGAAACGGCACCGACACGGCCACCGCACCACACACACCGCTGGTGTTGCCGGTTTCCCCGAGGTGCTTGAGCAACACATTGCCGCCCAGGGAATAACCGACCGCATACAGCGGCGCCAGTGGTCGTTTGGCGCGCAGGTGCCGAATGGTTTCGGCGAGGTCCTCGCTGGCACCGGAGTGGTAACTGCGCGGCAGCAGATTCGGTTCGCCTGAGCAGCCGCGCCAGTTCAGGGCGACACTGGCCCAGCCTTGCGCGGCGAGCGCGGCTTGAAGGCCGGCAACGTATGGCGAGTTCGAGGAACCGGTCAGCCCGTGCAGCACCAATACCAACGGAGCTTTGGCACTGTGAGGGCCGTGCCAGTCGAGGTCGAGGAAATCGCCATCTTCAAGCCACAGGCGTTCACGCTGGCGATCAAGATGGACGGTTTTACGCCACAACGGACCCCACAGGGTTTGCAGGTGTGGATTGCCCAGGCCAAAGGCCGGACGGAAACGAAGGGCGGGGGAAGGTGAACGTGGTTGCACGGCAAATCTCGACTAGGTCTTGCGCAAAGCAGCAGACGCCGGTCGTCTGCTGCTTTTCAATTTAAAACCTAACTTGCCACAAAGCCTGCTACGGCGCGACACATGCACTGGAAGATGTGCCTGGCGGTGTGGCCGGTGGTGCAGGCAACGGCTGCTGATCGACGGTTGCACCGATCGTCACCACGCGCCACTGATCGGCAGCCAGGTGTCGGTTCAGCGCCTCTTTGATTTGCTTGAGCGTCAGGCGTTGCACCTGCTGGGCGATGTAATCGATGTCGAGTGGCAGATCATGGCGATTGATGTCCACCAATTGCTTGAGTATTTGTTTGTTGCTGGCGCTGTCCAGGGCGACCATGTTGGTCACTCTAAGCTTGATCTGGTCGAGCTCTTGTTGCGTCGGGCCATCGCGCAGATAGTCGCGGAACATTGATCGGGTCAACGCCAGAATGCCTGCGCTCAATGACGGGCTGACTTGCAGGGAAATTGTCATCAAGCCCGCGCTGGCCCAGTGACTGTTTTGTGAATGCACGTCGTACACCAACCCGCGCCTTTCCCGTAGTTCGTTCATCAGTCGGCTGTTTGCCGTGCCACCAAAAATCAGGTTGGCCGCGTACAGCGCGGCATAGTCCGGATGCTGGCGCGACACACCGAGCTGGCCCAGTATCAACGAGGTCTGGGTCAGTGGCTGCTCCTCATGGAAGGTCCGTTTGGTGCCCAGCGGTCTTAGCGCAGGCATCGGCGTAGCCCCCGTGCCCGCAGGCATGACCGGTAATGCGTGGCTGACTTGCAGGCTGATGGCTTTTGCCTGGTCCAGCGTCAGGTCACCGACCAGCGTAATCTGTGCATGACTGGCGCCGTAGAAACGTTGGTGGAAGTCTTTGACTGCCTGGCGGCTCAGCGACTGCAAGCCTTGATCCGTGCCATAGAACGGCAGCGAATAGGGGCTGCCCGGGGCAAGCAATGCCTTGACCGACTGCTCGGATGAATTGCCTGCCTGCTCCGACCTGAACAGGAGGTGCTCACGCAGTTCGTTTTTTACCCTCTGTAAAGCCTCGTCGGTCAGCAACGGTTCGCCGAGTATCTGAGTAAACAGGTGCAGTGCCGGGGTGCTTTTTTGAGCATCGCTCAAGCTGCGCAACACCAGGTTGGCACGTTCGTGATCGATCGTCATTTCGAGCTGCGCACCGAGGCCGTCGAAGGTTTCGACGATGGCAGGCAAGTCTTTGCCTGGCACGCCTTCGTTAAGCATGCCAAACGTGGCGGCGGCGAGCCCCGGCGTGCCGCCGTCCCGCGCACTGCCCGCCGCGAAGCTGACATGCAGATCGAACATCGGTAATGCCGTGGTGCGGATGAACAACACCTTGGTGCCGGTCAGGGTCTTCCAGCCCTTGATGGACAGCCCCCGTGGCGTGGCCGGATCAGAAACCGGCACCCGGAGAGACTCCAGGCGTGGCGCGGGGAAGTTTGCCGGCGCAACAATCGAAGTGTCTGCAAACGTTCGGGCGCCGTACAGACAGGCGATCAGGCCGAGACCTGACAATGCGACCCAGGTAGGCCAACGGTAGTCGTTCATGGGCGGGTCTCCTTGAACACATGCGCAACACTCAGGCGTTCGCGGGTCAAAAAGGTCATGGCGGCCTGCTGTATATCAGTGGGTGTCACCTGTGCCAGCTCGTCCGCATCCTGATCCAGCAACTGCCAGGGTTGGCCGATACTCTGCAATGCGGCTAACCCCTGGGCCTGCTCTACGATGGAGTCTTGCGCGTAGATCTGCCGGGCAATCAACTGAGTGCGGGCACGTTCCAGCTCATCGGCGGCTGGCGGGCTGGTTCGCAATTCTTCGATCATTTGCCAGACTCGCTGTTCGGCAGCCTCAAGATCGTCAGGGTGGGCGCTGGCAAGATTGGCGGTCAGCAATAGCAGGCTGTCACCGCGTGTGAGGGTGTCGTAAGAGGTTGCCACCTCGCTGAACAACTGCTCGGTAAATTGCAGGCGCTTTTGCAGACGTGCACTGTTGGCACCGCCCAGCAATGTGTCGATCAGGCGCAGAGCGTGCACGGTTCGCCGATTTTCGGCGGTGACCAACCCCGGCACATTAAAGGTCATGATCAGTTGGGGGGCGGGGACGGGCAGATGCAGGATCAGTCTGCGCTCGCCGGGCTGTTTCAGCTCCGTGGGCCTTAACGCGCCCGGAACGGCTCTTGCTTGCAGATGGCCAAAGTAACGCTGCGCCAACTGCTTGACCTGATCGAGCGTCACGTCACCGACAACGACCAGCGTGGCGTTGCCGGGCGCATAGCGGGTTTCATACCAATGGCGCAGATCGCTGGCATTGAGTTGGTTCAGGTCATGCATCCAGCCAATAGTCGGCGTGCGATAGCTGCTGGCCAAATGCGTCACGGCGGTGAGACGCTCAAGTGCCAGGCCGCTGGGGTCGTCTTCGGTTCGCGAACGCCGTTCTTCGCGAATCACCGCCAGTTCCGGGGTCAGGTCTTCATCGCGCAGGTGTGCAGTTGACATCAGATCGGCCATCAGCTCGAACGCAACACCCAGGTACCTGGGGGTCAGGGTTTGGTGATAGGCGGTGACATCTTTGCTGGTGAAAGCGTTTTCCCGGGCGCCGAGCGATTGCAGAATCGCCGTGGCCTCGCCGGCGCAAGTCTTGCTACTGCCTTTGTAGAGCATGTGTTCGAGCGTGTGGGAGAGCCCGCTCTGGCCCGGTGCTTCGTCGGCGGAACCGACCTTGAACCAGAGTTGTGAGGTCACCAGCGGCGCGCGATGATCTTCGCGCACGAGCACCTTAAGGCCATTGTCCAGAGTGAAGTGGTGAGTCGGTGGGGGCGGGGCGGCCAGGGACATCAGGGGCGCCAGGCAAAGAAAGAGCAGCATCCGGCTGCAAAATGTGTCCATACGTGAATCGTCCTCGGTGGTTAACGCAGATTGCGGCAACCACTGTGGCGAGATTCGGAGGGGGCTGTGCGGTATCTATTTATCGCAGATCAGCTAACGCATGTTGCTTGTGATCAGGCGCTGCGTTGCCACAGCGCGTAATAGACACGGCCGGATTTCTGCTCGCGGTGCAGACGCCAGTTGGCCGGCAGGCCGAGGGTCGACGGCGCCGTTTCGCTTTCGGTGTACACCCAGGCGTCGTCGGCCAGCCACTGACGCTCTTCCAGCAGCGTGCAGACGGCGGGCAGCAGGTTCTGATTGAACGGCGGGTCGAGGAATACCAGGTCGAAAGCGCTGGCGGTCTGGGTTTCCAGATAACGCAGGGCGTCGGCCGTCTGCACCTGTCCGTTGGTGCAGCGCAGGGTGCCGAGGTGTTCCTTGAGGCTGGATACTGCGATATTGCTCGCATCCAGCGCCTGCCCCATGGCGGCGCCACGGGACAGGGCTTCGAGAAACAGCGCACCACTGCCGGCGAACGGGTCGAGGACCTTGGCTCCCTCCACATAGGGCGCCAGCCAGTTGAACAGCGTTTCACGCACGCGATCCGGCGTCGGGCGCAGGCCGGGCGCGTCGGGAAAGCTCAGCTTGCGGCTGCGCCACTGGCCGCCAATGATGCGTAGCTGGTTCACGCCGTTGTGGACGTTGTGGGCGGGTTTTTTAGGTGCTCGAGTCGCCATTAATGCTCCGGAACCCCGAGCGGTTGCTCGGCAGGTTTATCAGAAGGGGCCGGTAACGGCTTTTGCGGCACGGTCGGGCCAGCGGTGACGATGACCATTTTATCCGTGCTCAGGTGTTTGTTCAGGGCGTCGCGCACTTGCTCCACCGTCAGGCTCTGCGACTGACGCATGAAGTCGTCCAGATAGCTCAGCGGCAGATTATAGAAGCCCATCGCGCCAAGTTGGCCGACGATATCGGCATTGCTCGCGGTAGACAGCGGGAAGCTGCCGGCCAGTTCGCGTTTGGCGTCGTCGAGCTCTTTCTGGGTCGGGCCGGTTTTCAGATAGTCGGCGAGTACGTCCTGCACCAGTTTCAGGGTGCCCTCGCTCATTTCTGCGCGGGTCTGCAGGTTGATCATGAACGGGCCACGGGCCTGCATCGGGCTGAAACCCGAGTAGACGCCATAAGTCAGGCCACGTTTCTCGCGGACTTCACTCATCAATCGAGTACCGAAACCACCCCCACCGAGGATCTGATTGCCCATCGACAGCGCCGCGTAGTCCGGATCGTCACGGTCGATGCCCAGTTGCGCGAGCATCAGGTTGGTTTGTTTGGACGGGAACTCGATGTGGCTGATGCTGGCCTTCGGTTCCTGCGGCTGAGCGATTTTCGCCAGCGCCGGGCCTTTGGGCAGGGCGGCGCTAACCTGATTGGCAATGGCCTCGGCGTCAGCGCGGGACAAGTCCCCGACCAGCGCGATCACCACGTTGCCAGCGGCGTAGGCCTTGGCATGGAATTCACGCAATTGCGCGAGGGTGATCTGCGGGACGCTCTGCGCATTGCCGTCGCTCGAATGAGCGTACGGGTGATCGCCGTATAGACGCTTCATCAGTTCCAGGCTGGCGAGTTTGCCGGGGTTCTGTTTCTGGTACTCGAAACCGGCCAGCATCTGGTTTTTGATGCGCGCGAACGAGTCGGCAGGGAAGGTCGGCTTGCCCACCACTTGCGAGAACAGCTTCAGGGCCGGCTCGCGCTTGTCGGCAGCACTCAGGCTGCGCAGCGAGGCCAGCGCCATGTCCTTGAAGGCGCCGTTGCCGAAATCAGCCCCCAGCCCTTCAAAGCCTTGCGCAATGGCGCCGACGTCCTTGCCGGCGACACCTTCGTTGAGCATGGCGTTGGTCAGCACCGCCAAACCCGGTGTGTTGCCGTCCTGGCTGCTGCCAGCGGCGAAGATCAGGCGCATGTCGAACATCGGCAGTTCATGCGCCTCGACGAACAGCACCTTGGCACCTTCGGCAGTGTTCCAGGTTTGCACGTCGAGTTTGCGGCTGGCCGGGGCTTTGCCGTCGAGTTCGGTCAGCGATTGCAGCTTTTGGCTGGTCCTGGCCTTGTCCAGCGCTTCGCTGGCGTCGGTTTTAGCGCCGGGCGTCAGGACAAACGCCGCAGAGCCGATTACCGCGATGGCGATCAGACCGAGCAACAGGCGTGGGGGTTTACGCTCACTCATGAGTCGTCTCCAGAGGCAGGACGTGGGCGACGCTGAGACGTTCGCGGGTGAAATACAGCTTGGCGGCGTTCTGGATGTCTTGCGGGGTCACGCTTTCCAGGTCGGCGAGTTCAGTGTCCATCAGTTTCCACGACAGACCGACCGTCTCAAGCTGGCCGATGGCGGTGGCCTGGCTGGTGATCGAATCCCGCTCGTAGACCAGACCGGCAATCACTTGCGCACGTACGCGTTCCAGTTCTTCGACGGTCGGCGCGGTGGTTTTCAGTTGTTCCAGCAGTTTCCAGAGACCGGCCTCGGCTTGGGCGATGGTTTTTTTCTTCTGGGTGTTCGGCGTGGCCGACAGGGTGAACAGGCTGTCGCCACGGGTGTAGGCGTCGTAGCTCGACGACCCGCCGGACACCAATTCTTCGCCGCGCTCCAGTTGCGTTGGAATGCGCCCACTGTAACCGCCGTCAAGCAGCGCCGAGATCAGGCGCAGGGCATTGACCGAGCGTTTGTCTTCAGTCGTGGCGATGCTTGGCACGTTGAAGCCGAGCATCAGGCTAGGCAGTTGGGTCTGCACATGCAGGGTGATCTGCCGTTCGCCGGGTTCTGCCAGTTCCAGCGGTTTTTTCGCCGGTGGCACGTCGCGCCTGGCGATTGGCCCGAAGTAGCGCTGGGCGAGGGTTTTCACTTCGTCAGGGGTGACGTCACCGACCACCACCAGCGTGGCGTTGTTCGGCACGTACCAGGATTGATACCAGTGACGCAGCTCTTCGACCTTCATCCGGTCCAGATCAGCCATCCAGCCGATGGTCGGCGTGTGATAACCGCTGGCCGGGTAAGCCATCGCCTTGTAGCGCTCGTAAGCCTTGGACATCGGCTTGTCATCGGTGCGCAGGCGGCGCTCCTCCTTGATGACTTCGATTTCCTTGGCGAACTCGTCGGCCGGCAGGCGCAGGTTGGCCATGCGGTCGGCTTCCAGCTCAAAGGCGACGCCCAGACGATCGCGGGCCAGCACTTGGTAATAAGCGGTGAAGTCGTCGCTGGTGAACGCGTTCTCTTCGGCGCCGAGGTCGCGCAGGATCAGCGAGGCTTCGCCGGGGCCGACTTTCTCACTGCCCTTGAACATCATGTGCTCAAGGGCGTGGGACAGACCGGTCTGGCCCGGGGTTTCGTAGCTGGAACCGACCTTGTACCAGACCTGCGACACCACTACTGGCGCGCGATGGTCTTCGCGAACGACGACCTTGAGGCCGTTGTCGAGGGTGAATTCGTGGGTCGGTTGCGGGTCGGCCGCCAGGGCCGAAAGAGGCAGGCAGACTGTGCTGAGCAGCAGGCCAGCAGCGCGGCGGGCTAGAGCATTCATTCGTTTTTTAACCTGTTGGGCTGCCCGCTTGGTCTTAGCCTAGGCGGGCGAGGAGGTGCTAGGATACTGATCCGTTTTACCGGCGACCACGCCTATCAGGTTTTCAGGCCTGATCCGGCTGCATGGGTTTGCGGCAGAAAGCTGCGGTGTATCGACTAAACTACGCTTTTTCGCCGATTTTGCCGGTTTAGTCCTTCGTTAATACGATTCTTTGGGGTGCCGCTGGTGCCTCGACAAAATGTTGCGCGTGAACAAGCTGGGTGAAACACAGTCTGTTCTGCATCGAATATTTATTTGCCGGGGCGCCCTTATGGCGCGTCGCTACTGTGAGATAGCCGTCCTCCATGTTTGGTTCCAACGACGACAAGAAGACCCCAGCTGCGGCTGGCGAGAAGAAAAGCCTGTTCGGATGGCTGCGTAAAAAACCGCAGGAACCCGTCGTCGAACAGCCGCCCGCGATTCCTGAACCGGTCAACGCACCCGCTCCTGCAATAGAAGAAGAGCCGGCGCCGACCATTCTGCCGATTGCCGAGCCAGTGTTAGAACCGGCGGCCGAGCCAGAGCGGGCGCCGGAGGTGGTTGCCGAGTTGCCGCTGACCCCGGTTGCAGAGCCGTGGCTCACCTTGCCAGTGGCCGAAGAGCCGGTGGCGCTGGTGGAAGAAGCCGCCCCTCACGTCACGCCGCCCATTCCAGCGCCAGCCGCGTTCGTTGCCGAGTTGGCTCCGGCGCCTGTGGTTGAGCCGGTTGTCGAGCCTGCGCCGGTTGTTCCTGAGCCTGTTGCGCCCGTGGTTGTTGAGCCAGTTGCTCCAGTCGTCCAGCAACCAGAGCCAAAACCCGCGCCAGGTGTTGCCGCGCCAATCGTTGCGGCGGACGCTGCGCCCGCGCCAGTGTCGGCCGAAGCCCCGCGCACCGAAGAAACCAAAGCCGGCTTCTTCGCCCGTCTCAAACAAGGCTTGTCGAAGACCAGCGCCAGCATCGGCGAGGGCATGGCCAGCCTGTTTCTCGGCAGGAAGACCATCGATGACGAGCTGCTCGACGACCTCGAAACCCGTCTGCTGACGGCCGACGTTGGTGTCGAAGCCACCACGCAGATCATTCAACGCCTGACCCAGAAGGTCGCCCGTAAAGAGCTGGCTGACGCCGACGCACTGTACAAATCCTTGCAGGCTGAACTGGCCGCTATGCTCAAGCCAGTTGAGCAACCCTTGAAAATCGTTTCGCAGAACAAGCCGTTCGTGATTCTGGTGGTGGGCGTCAACGGCGCCGGCAAAACCACCACCATTGGCAAACTGGCGAAAAAACTGCAACTGGAAGGCAAGAAAGTCATGCTCGCCGCCGGTGACACCTTCCGCGCCGCGGCCGTGGAGCAATTGCAGGTCTGGGGCGAGCGCAACAAGATCCCGGTGATCGCTCAGCACACCGGCGCCGACTCGGCCTCGGTGATCTTCGACGCCGTGCAGGCCGCCAAGGCCCGTGGTATCGACGTGTTGATCGCTGATACCGCCGGTCGTCTGCACACCAAAGACAACCTGATGGAAGAGCTGAAAAAGGTTCGCCGCGTCATTGGCAAACTCGACGCCGACGCCCCGCACGAAGTGCTGCTGGTGCTCGACGCCGGTACCGGCCAGAACGCCATCAACCAGGCCAAGCAATTCAACCAGACCGTCACACTGACCGGCCTGGCGCTGACCAAGCTCGACGGCACCGCCAAGGGTGGGGTGATTTTTGCCCTGGCCAAGCAGTTTGGTCTGCCGATCCGCTACATTGGCGTCGGTGAAGGCATCGACGACTTGCGTACCTTTGAAGCCGAACCCTTTGTCCAGGCGCTGTTTGCCGAGCGGGAGCGTTCATGATTCGTTTCGAACAGGTCGGTAAACGCTACCCGAACGGTCACGTCGGCTTGCATGAGCTGAGCTTTCGAGTCCGTCGTGGCGAGTTCTTGTTTGTCACCGGCCATTCCGGTGCGGGTAAATCCACCTTGTTGCGCCTGTTGCTGGCGATGGAGCGTCCGACCAGCGGCAAACTGCTGCTGGCCGGGCAAGATCTGAGCACCATCAGCAACGCGCAGATTCCGTTTCTGCGCCGGCAGATTGGTGTGGTGTTCCAGAACCATCAGTTGCTGTTCGACCGCACCGTTTTCAACAATGTCGCGTTGCCACTGCAGATTCTCGGCCTGTCCAAGGCCGAAATCGCCAAGCGGGTCGACTCGGCGCTGGAGCGTGTGGCGCTGTCGGATAAAACCGATCTGTACCCGGGCGACCTGTCCACCGGTCAGCAACAGCGCGTCGGCATCGCCCGCGCCATCGTTCACCGCCCAGCGTTACTGCTGGCGGACGAACCGACCGGTAACCTCGACCCGCGTCTGGCGGCCGAGATCATGGGGGTGTTTGAAGACATCAACCGACTGGGCACCAGCGTGCTGATCGCCAGTCACGACCTGGCGCTGATTGCGCGCATGCGTCATCGCATGCTGACCTTGCAACGCGGCCGATTGATCGGCGACGGGGAGGCCGGCGTATGAGTGCGACACGCAGTCCGAAGGTTTCCGAGCGCGTGGCCCCGAAAGCCGCCGATCCACAACCGCCAAAAAAGAAAAAGCACGACGATGACGACGGCCCGGACTTCGCCACGCTGTTTCGCGCCTGGGTCGAAAGCCACCGTGCCAGTCTGCTCGACAGTTTGCGTCGTCTGGGCAAGCAGCCGATCGGCAGTTTCTTCACCTGCATGGTGATGGCCGTGGCGCTGAGCCTGCCGATGGGCCTGTCGTTGTTGCTCAACAACGTCGAGCGTCTTGGCGGTTCGTGGCAGCGTGCGGCGCAGATCTCGCTGTACCTGCAACTCGATGCCAGCCCAGAGCAGGGCGAGTCGCTGCGCGAGCAGATCAAAGCCATGCCCGGTGTAGCTGATGCTGAATATGTTGGCCGTGACCAGGCGCTGGAAGAGTTCCAGCAGCAGTCGGGATTGGGCGAAGCCCTGCGTGAGCTGCCCGAAAACCCGCTCCCGGGCGTAGTGCTGGTGACGCCGGACGAGGTCGATAAAGCGACGCTGGAAGCATTAAGACAAAAACTTTCCGAACTGCCCAAGGTACAACAGGCGCAACTTGATCTAGTCTGGGTCGAGCGTCTGGCCGCCATCCTCAAGCTCGGTGATCGTTTTGTCTTCGGCCTGACGGTGCTTTTGGTGTCTGCATTACTTTTGGTGATAGGCAATACCATTCGTCTTCATATTGAAAACCGCCGCACCGAGATAGAAGTGATTAAACTCGTCGGCGGCACTGACAGCTATGTGCGCCGTCCTTTCCTTTATATGGGCGCGCTGTATGGCTTCGGTGCGGGGCTGTTGTCCTGGGGAGTATTGGCGTTCGGCCTGAACTGGCTGAACGATGCGGTGGTTGGACTGGCCGGCTTGTACGGCAGTGATTTCGCACTGGCCGGAGTGCCAGTTGCCGACGGTCTGTCGCTCTTGCTTGGCGCGGTGCTGTTGGGTTATATCGGTGCATGGATTGCAGTAGCACGCCATCTCAGGGAGCTGGCGCCGAAGTAGAATCTTTTTGCGCGTGATTGGCCTTACGGTTTTTTTGGGAACTTGTACCTGAGTTCCCGGTCAATTTTTCGCAGTGCTGAAAGGCACAAGTATGTAAGCCGGAGGTTTTTTCGTATGACCAATTCTTTGCAACCTGCGTACGCGTTGGTTCCGGGTGCGAACCTGGAAGCCTATGTGCACACCGTCAACAGCATTCCATTGCTGACGCCGGAGCAGGAGCGTGAACTGGCCGAGAGTCTCTACTATGAGCAGGATTTGGGGGCGGCTCGGCAGATGGTGCTCGCCCACCTGCGTTTTGTCGTACACATTGCCCGTAGCTATTCCGGCTACGGTCTGGCTCAGGCTGACCTGATCCAGGAAGGTAACGTCGGCCTGATGAAGGCCGTAAAACGTTTCAACCCGGAAATGGGTGTGCGCCTGGTGTCGTTCGCTGTGCACTGGATCAAGGCGGAAATTCACGAGTTCATCCTGCGCAACTGGCGCATTGTGAAAGTCGCGACCACCAAGGCCCAGCGCAAGCTATTCTTCAACCTGCGCAGCCAGAAGAAACGTCTGGCGTGGCTGAACAACGAGGAAGTCCACCGTGTGGCGGAAAGCCTCGGCGTCGAGCCGCGGGAAGTGCGAGAGATGGAAAGTCGCCTGACCGGCCATGACATGGCCTTCGACCCGGCTGCCGAAGCCGACGATGACAGCGCCTTCCAGTCGCCAGCCAACTATCTGGAAGACCACCGGTACGACCCGGCGCGTCAACTGGAAGATGCCGACTGGAGTGACAACTCCAACCACAACCTGCACGAAGCACTGGAAGTGCTGGACGAGCGTAGCCGTGACATCCTCTACCAGCGCTGGCTGGCAGAAGAGAAGGCCACGCTGCACGACCTGGCGCAGAAGTACAATGTGTCGGCCGAGCGTATCCGTCAGCTCGAAAAGAGTGCGATGAACAAGCTCAAGTTGTCGATTGCCGCGTAACCGCCCTACAGGCAATAAAAAACGCCCCGATCAGTAATGATCGGGGCGTTTTTTATGGTTCAGTGCAAACCAAATGTGGGAGCGAAAGCGGTAGATCATTGAACATAGATGTTGTCTGACTCCACGCCTTCGCGGGCAAGCCTGGCTCCCACAGGGGCCTTCAGGGCGCTAAGACGACGTTTTGTCATTCGGACCAAGGCGCCCGACGCGAATCATTGAGCCCGAGCAGATAGCTCGTCCCGCCCAGTTGCCTCATCTGCTGGCGAATCCATCCCGCTCGCCGCGAGACATACGCGGTCGGATGGCTTGCGCTCCAAACCCGTGGGTTCGGCAATACGGCTGCCAGATAACTCGCCTGCTGGCGGGACAGCGACCTGGAGCTCACACCAAAGTGATGCCGGGCCGCCGCTTCGGCGCCAAACACCCCGTCATCCCACTCGGCGCTGTTCAGATACACCTCAAGAATTCGCTGCTTGGGCCAGAACACCTCGATCAGCGCGGTAAACCACGCTTCCAGGCCTTTACGCAGATAGCTGCGGCCGGACCACAGAAACAGGTTTTTCGAGACTTGCTGGCTCAAGGTACTTGCGCCACGGATCGAGCCGCCGAGTTCGTTATGGGCCAGCGCTGCCTGAATGGCGCCAAAGTCAAAACCCCAATGCTCGGGAAATTTCTGATCCTCACCGGCCATGACTGCCACTTTGAGATCGTCGGAGATTTCGTTCCACGGCTTCCACGTGCGCTGCAGGTCAATCGGCTCACCATCGACCCACGATTCAATCTTGCGTTCGACCATCAATGCCGTACCCGGCGGCGGTACGAAACGAAACACCAACACCAGCAAGACGCTGCCGCTGGCGAACCAGAGCAGGGCCTTCGTGAGACGACGGAAAATAGAACGCAGCATAGAGATGGCTTGGCCGAACCGGTGGAGCGGGCCATTATACAGACCCTGCCGATCGAGTCTGAATGGAGTTCCCAATGTTGCGTGGCTTTCTGATGCTGGCCGCTTTCTTTGGTTTTACTGGCGTAGCCTTGGGCGCGTTCGCCGCTCATGGCCTGAAAAGCCGCCTGACGCCCGAGTACCTTGCGATTTTCCACACGGGCGTGACCTATCAACTGCTGCACACCTTGGCGCTGTTTGGTGTGGCGCTGCTGGCCACGCAGATTCAGGGGCGGCTGGTGACCTGGGCTGGCGTTTCGTTCGCTGTCGGTATCGTGTTGTTCTCCGGCAGTCTGTACGTGCTGACCACCACCGGCATCAGCAAGCTCGGCATCATCACCCCATTTGGTGGCCTGGCGTTTCTGGTCGGTTGGGTATGCCTGGGCCTCGCCGCCTGGCGCTTGCAACCAACCGCTTGACGCTTGGTGCTGACCTTTAGGTCATGATCGGGCTAGAATGCCAGCCCCTAAAAATGATGGCGGCGTTACGCATGCGCATTCAGTTGAACGGCGAATCCCTTGAACTGCCCGACGGCGAGACCGTTGCGGCCCTGATCACTCGTCTGGAACTGACCGGGCGTCGAGTGGCAGTCGAACTCAATCTGGATATCGTCCCGCGCAGCCAGCATGCCGACACCACGCTCAACGACGGCGATAACGTCGAAGTGGTGCACGCTATCGGCGGCGGCTGATCGCCCGGTCCGCAAGGGCACAGAATTCTGCAAGACCCTCACCCCTAAAGAGGATTCCCCATGAGCATCGTTCGCAGCGACAAGCCTTTTGTGCTGGCCGGTCGTACTTACCAGTCGCGTTTGCTGGTCGGTACCGGCAAGTACCGTGACATGGAAGAAACCCGTCAGGCCATCGAAGCCTCGGGTGCCGAGATCGTTACCTTCGCCGTGCGCCGCACCAACCTGGGCCAGATCGAAGGCGAGCCGAACCTGCTCGACGTGCTGTCGCCGGATCGCTACACCTTCCTGCCGAACACCGCCGGTTGCTACGACGCGATAGAAGCCGTGCGTACTTGCCGCCTGGCCCGCGAGCTGCTCGATGGCCACAATCTGGTGAAGCTGGAAGTGCTGGCCGACCAGAAGACGCTGTTCCCCAATGTGATCGAAACCCTCAAGGCCGCCGAAACGCTGGTCAAGGAAGGCTTCGACGTGATGGTGTACACCAGCGATGACCCGATCATCGCCCGCCAACTGGCGGAAATCGGCTGCATCGCGGTCATGCCGCTGGCCGGTCTGATTGGTTCCGGTCTGGGGATCTGCAACCCTTACAACCTGCAGATCATCCTCGAAGAAGCGAAAATCCCTGTGTTGGTCGATGCCGGTGTCGGTACCGCTTCCGACGCCACTATCGCCATGGAGCTGGGCTGCGACGCCGTACTGATGAACTCGGCCATCGCCCACGCCCAGCAGCCGGTGATGATGGCCCAAGCCATGAAACACGCCATCGTTGCAGGCCGTCTGGCCTACCTCGCTGGCCGTATGCCGAAAAAACTCTATGCCAGCGCCTCTTCGCCGCTGGATGGTCTGATCAAGTAAGAGCCATTGATGACTGAATCGAACGACACGCCTATCCAGACGGAAGAAGGCGACGAGCGCCAACACCGCCGCATCAAGAGCTTCGTGATGCGCGCCGGGCGCATGACCGAAGGCCAGCAACGCGGTCTGGATCAGGGCGCGCCGCTTTACGTGCTGCCGCTGGCCGACGCGCCGGTGGATTACGATCAAGTGTTCGGCCGTTCGGCACCGCGCTCGCTGGAGATCGGTTTCGGCATGGGCCACTCGCTGCTCGAAATGGCCGCAGCGGCGCCAGAGCAGGATTTCATCGGCGTTGAAGTTCACCGTCCGGGTGTCGGCGCGCTGCTCAATGGCGTGCTGACCCAGGGCCTGACCAACCTGCGCGTCTACGATTGCGACGCGATCGAAGTGCTCAACCGCTGCATCGCCGACAACAGCCTCGATCGCCTGATGCTGTTCTTCCCGGACCCGTGGCACAAGAGCCGTCACCACAAGCGTCGTATCGTTCAGGCGTCGTTCGCTGAACTGGTACGCAGCAAGTTGAAGGTCGGCGGCATTCTGCACATGGCCACCGACTGGGAACCGTATGCCGAGTACATGCTGGAAGTGATGAACGTCGCCCCGGGCTACCGCAACCTCGCTGAAGACGGCAAGTGCGTGCCACGCCCGGCCGAACGCCCGATCACCAAGTTCGAACGCCGCGGCGAACGACTGGGCCATGGCGTGTGGGACCTGAAGTTCGAAAAACTCGCTTAACCATCACGCAATACCCAATGTGGGAGCGGGCTTGCTCGCGAAGGCGCCGTAACAGTCGATATCAATGTCGATTGATCTAACGTCTTCGCGAGCAAGCCCGCTCCCACAGTTGTTTTGTGTGTGTTGAAAATCAGCGGCGGTCGGCGACTACGCCGATCAGCACCAGCACCACCAACAGTACCGGCGCCAGACTGTAGTTGTTGAACTGGCTCAACCCCTTGATCACCCAGGGCGTGGCGTAGATCAGTGCGGCGCCACTGCCGATCATGCACAGCAGGGCCATCAGCGGTACGCGCAGGGCGCCGGCGATGCTGCCCAGGCGTTGTTCGACCCAGCCTTTGAAGTCGGCGCCGAACAGCACCAGCAGGCAACCCACCAGGGCCAGGGCGATTTCCGAGAGGTTGCTGCGGCTCCAGCGGGAGACGGTGGCGAGCAGGTCGAGTATCAAATCCATGCGTTTTCCCTTTGGGCTGAAGTCAGTTCAGAAATTGTTGCAGCAAATCGTTTAGAAACAGTTGTCCGCGCTCGGTGGCCGCCAGGCGTGACGGTTCGACCTGCAACAGACCGCTTTGTTCTGCCGCCGCCCGGCCTTCGGCGAGGCTTTCCAGCGACAGCCCCGTGCGCTGCGGGTACAGGCGCGATTCCACACCCGCAGTGAGGCGCAGAGCGTTCATCAGAAATTCGAACGGCATTTCATCATTGGTCAGTGCCTTTTCGCCAGCCTGAAAATTTTTCGCCGGGTTGAGATAGTCCTTCGGCAGGCGCGTCTTCCAGGTACGCACGATGCGCCCGTCCGGGTGGCTGAGTTTGCCGTGGGCGCCGGCGCCGATGCCGATGAAGTCACCGAAACTCCAGTAATTGAGGTTGTGCCGCGCCGGGCGACCGGGCAGGGCATAGGCCGAGACTTCGTATTGCGCGTAACCGTGTTCGGCCAGCAGCGCTTGCCCGGCTTCTTGAATGTCCCACAGCGTGTCGTCTTCCGGCAGCACAGGCGGCTGGTTCCAGAACACCGTGTTCGGTTCCAGCGTCAGTTGATACCAGGAAATGTGCGTGGGCTTGAGTTCAATGGCCTGGCGCAGATCGCTCAAGGCATCGTCCAGCGACTGATCCGGCAAGCCGTGCATCAAGTCGAGGTTGAAGTTATCGAAACCCGCCTGCCGCGCCATGCCTGCCGCGCGCACGGCTTCATCGCCGTTGTGGATGCGGCCCAAGGCCTTGAGTTTTTCCTGCTGGAAGCTCTGAATGCCGATCGACAGGCGATTGATCCCCTGTTTGCGATACGCAACGAACTTCTCTTGCTCGAACGTCCCGGGATTGGCTTCCAGAGTGATTTCGATGTCGGCGGCGAACGCAATGCGCTGCTCGACGCCTTCCAGCAAACGGCCGAGGGCGTCGGCACTGAACAGGCTGGGAGTGCCACCACCGAAGAAAATCGAACTCAACTCACGACCGTAAACGGCGTGCAGATCCTCATCGAGATCGGCCAGCAACGCGTCGACGTATTCCTGCTCCGGCAGCACTGGGCTGGCGGTGTGCGAGTTGAAATCGCAATACGGGCATTTGCGCACACACCACGGAATGTGGATGTACAGCGCCAAGGGTGGCAGCGTGGGTAGCGGTGCCCGAGGCGAAGAGGCGCCGCCGCCGATGATCAGCGACGACGCAGAGGGGGTGTCGGTCATTTCAGGCCCAGACGCTGGCGCAGCAGATCCATTGCACGGGCGCGGTGGCTGATCTGGTTCTTGTCGGCAGGGGTCAGTTCGGCGCTTGAGCAATCGCGCTCCGGCACCCAGAACAGCGGGTCGTAGCCGAAACCGTGCTCGCCGCTGGCGGCGGTCAGCATGCGCCCGTGCCACAGCCCTTCGCAGAGGATCGGCAACGGATCATCGGCGTGACGCACCAGCGCCAGGACGCAGACGAATTGCGCGCCGCGTTCGGCTTCAGGTACGTCTTTGAGGGCGTCGAGCAATTTGGCGTTGTTCGCCGCATCGCCCTTGCCGTCGGCATAGCGCGCCGAGTAGATGCCCGGCGCACCGCCGAGGAAATCCACTGCCAGACCGGAATCGTCGGCCAGCGCCGGCAGGCCGGAAATGCGTGCAGCATTGCGCGCCTTGAGGATCGCGTTCTCGACGAACGACAGGCCGGTTTCCTCCGGCTCAACCGTGCTCCACTCGCCGATCGAGCGCAGTTGCACCGATTCGCCGAGCATGGCCTGGAGTTCCTTGAGTTTGCCGGCGTTATGGCTGGCCAGTACGAGTTGCTTGAGGTTCATCATTCGCCGGGAAAAAGTTCTTGGTTGAAATTGATGGTGTCGATCTTGTCACCGGTCTGCACCTTGATTTCAAAGGTGCGGGTTTCCTGCTGAGGTACCGGGTATTGGGCGATGTAGTAGATCGCGCCCTGTTCGGTGACTTGCTTGAAATTCAGCGACACGCTCTGGCTGGTCAGGTCTTTGACCGTGCCGGTGACGCTGGCGCTCAGAGGTTTGCCGTCCTTGATCACCGAGACATTGATCACGCCCTGGTTCTTGCTGCGGATCAGTTCGGCAGCCTTGGCGATGTCGGGCGTCAGGAAGGTGGAGTTGAAGGTGTTGTAATGCACGGTGACATCACCGAACACTTCCTTGCGCTCACTCTTGATGGCATCGGCAGCCATCGCGGTGGCGCTCAGGCAGGCAGTGAATAACAACAGCGCTAAACGGCCCATGATCGTTCTCCTCGGATTGTCGTGGCTCAGACCGCGACCTTGTGGTCAGCCAGCACGGGGCTGCTGACGCGGTAGATACCAATTTCACCTAACAGATTAGGCCATAGCTTACTGGCCCACCCGTGGCGGTGCTGTTGATCTACGGCAAGCCGATCAATGACCTTCGCGTCACGTTCGCGACAAAGTTCTTCAAAGTCTTCAAAGGTGCAGAAGTGGATGTTCGGCGTGTTGTACCAGGTATAAGGCAGAAACTCGGAAACCGGCATGCGGCCCTTGCTCGCCAGGTACCAGCGGCAGCGCCAGTGGCCGAAGTTCGGGAACGTAATGATGCACTGACGACCGACACGCAGCATTTCGTCGAGGATCTTGTCCGGGTAATGCACCGCCTGCAGGGCCTGGGTCATCACCACGATGTCGAAGCTGTTGCTGGCGAAGTTGCCCAGCCCCTTGTCCAGATCCTGCTCGATGACGTTGACGCCTTTGGCCACACACTCGGCGATGTTGTTGGCGTCGTTTTCCAGGCCATAACCGGTGACCTGTTTATGGTCGCGCAGCCAACTCAGCAACTCGCCGTTACCGCACCCGAGGTCGAGGACGCGGCTGCCAGCGGGGATCCATTCCTGGATGATTTCCAGATCAGCTCTCATGGCTTTCTCACAGCGTGATTCGGTTCATGTAATTGCCGAACGCCTGCAAGTAGCGGGGGATCGGAATCAGGAAGGCGTCGTGGCCCTGTGGCGCGTCGATTTCCAGGTAGCTGACGTCTTTGCGCGCCGCCATCAGGGCATCCACCAGTTCCCGCGAACGGGCCGGGGAGAAGCGCCAGTCGGTGGTGAACGACATCACGCAGAACTTGGCCGTGGCGTTCTCGAAGGTTTTCGCCAGGTTATCGTCGAAGTTCGCCGCCGGATCGAAGTAGTCCAGCGCCTTGGTCATCAGCAGATAGGTGTTGGCGTCGAAACGTCCGGAGAACTCTTCGCCCTGATAGCGTAAATAGCTTTCGACCTGGAACTCGACACTGTGGAAGTCGTAGTTGAGCTTCTCGCTCTTCAGGCCGCGGCCGAATTTCTCGCCCATGGAGTCGTCGGACAGGTAGGTGATGTGCCCGACCATCCGCGCCAGCATCAGCCCGCGCTTGGGGATCACACCCGCTTCCTGGAACGAACCGCCGTGAAATTCCGGGTCGGTGAGGATCGCCTGGCGCGCCACTTCGTTGAAGGCGATGTTTTGCGCCGACAGCTTGGGGGCCGAAGCGATGGCCAGGCAATGGCGTACGCGATCGGGGTAGGTGATGGTCCATTGCAGCGCTTGCATGCCGCCCAGGCTACCGCCGATCACCGCTGCCCATTGGCCGATGCCCAGCAGGTCGGCCAGACGCGCCTGGCTGTGTACCCAGTCTTCGACGGTCAGCACCGGGAAATCGGCGCCAAATGGCTTGCCGGTTTCCGGGTTGAGGCTGCTCGGGCCGGTGGAGCCGTTGCAGCCGCCGAGGTTGTTCAGGCTGACCACGAAGAACTTGTGGGTGTCGATCGGTTTGCCGGGGCCGATGCAGCTGTCCCACCAGCCGGGCTTGCGGTCGTCTGGGCTGTGATAGCCGGCAGCATGATGATGGCCGGACAAGGCATGGCAGATCAGTACAGCGTTGCTCGCCTGCGCGTTCAGCGTGCCGTAGGTTTCGTAGATCAGGTCATAGGCCGCCAGCGAACGGCCACAGGCCAAAGCCAGAGGTTCGCTGAAGTGCGCCGTGTGCGGCGTCACCAGACCAACAGAATCGGGGGGGAAGGCAGTTGGCATCGACCCTGCTCTCGTTGAAATGAGGCGTAAGTCTAAAGACCGCTGGGGTTAGCGGCAAGCAACGATCAGGGGCGGCAGAGCCCCGGCAAATCCGGCAACTTCTTCGGCGAGCAGATCTTCACCCGCTTCTGCCGATTCAGCTCACCACTGAGCAAACTGACCTGGCTCTTGGAAACCCCAAAAGCCTTGGCCAGAAAACCCATCAGATAGGCATTGGCCTTGCCCTCGACCGGCGGCGCGGTCAGGCGGATCTTCAAACGATCACCATGCAGCCCGGCGAAATCATCGCTACGGGCCGCCGGTTGAAGATGACATTCGAGGATCAGGTCGTCCCCGTCCCAGCGAAACCAGCTCACATCAGCAGGCGCAGGATTTCCGGCATCATCGTCATCGCCGCGAGGTTGTTGATCACCAGCATGTCGATCAGTTTCAACGCGAGGAAGGCGAAGATCGGCGACAGGTCCAGGCCACCCATGCTTGGCAGGAAGCGACGGAACGGCGCCAGGGCCGGTTCGCAGATCTGGTTGACCAGTTCGGCACCCGGGTTGTGGCTGCCCGGAGCGACCCACGACAGGATCACGCTGATGATCAGGGCGAAGAAGAAGATCTTCAGAAACAGCGCGGTCACGCCAATGATCGACCAAATGAACAGTTGCAGCGGGTTGCCAGTGGTGCCGTAAGTCAGCAGCAGGGTCAGCGCCATCAGCGCCAGTTGCACCAGAATCGCCAGCACCAGCGACGACATGTCGAGACCGAACACGCTCGGGATGATCCGGCGCAGAGGCTTGAGCAGTGGCTGGGTGGCCTTGACCACGAACTGGCACAGCGGGTTGTAGAAATTCGCCCGCACCAGTTGCAGGACGAAGCGCAGCAGTACGATCAGCAGGTACAGGCTGCCGAGGGTTTGCAGCACGTAAACCGCTGCGGTGTTCAATCCAATCATGTAAGGCTCCTTATTTGCCCAGTTGTTCGGCCATTTCGGCCGAGCGGTGCGCGGCGGCGCCGAGTGCTTTTTCAACCAGGGCTTCGAAACCACCGGCCTGGAACGATTTGATTGCAGCTTCTGTGGTGCCGGCCGGCGACGTCACGCGGCGGCGCAGTTCGGCGGCATCAACGTCGCTGGAAGCGGCCATGTGCGCGGCGCCGAGGGCGGTTTGCAGGGTCAGTTGTTCAGCGGTTTCTTTTGGCAGGCCGAGTTTGACGCCAGCAGCGGTCATCGCTTCGATCAGCAGGAAGAAATACGCCGGGCCGGAACCGGACACCGCAGTGACCGCATCCAGTTGTTGTTCTTCGTTCAGCCACAGCGCCATGCCGACGGCGGACAGTAGCTCTTCGGCTTGCTGACGCTGCTCGGCGGTCACTGCGTCGGTGGCGTACAAACCGCTGACGCCCTGACGCAACAGCGCCGGGGTGTTCGGCATGCAGCGCACAATCGGCTGTTCGCCGAGCCAGGCGGTCATGCTGGCGCAGGTGATGCCAGCGGCAATCGAAACCACCAGTTGATTGGGTTTCAGGCTCGGGCGGATGGCTTCGCACACGGCTTTCATTGCCTGAGGCTTGACCGCGAGAACGACGACGTCGACGCCGTCGATGGCTTGGGCGTTGTCGGCAAATGTTTCGATGCCATGCGCGGCGCTGACCTTGGCGCGGGTTTCTTCACCCGGATCGCTGGCGCGGATGTGCGTGGCTTCCAGACCCTTGGCCCGCAGGCCGCCGATGAGGCTGGCGGCCATGTTGCCGGCACCGATAAAGGCAATGCGTGTGTTGCTCATGTCAGGTCCTTATCTGGAAATGTTCAGGATTGGGAATAATCTCGGGCGCCAAACAGGGCCGTACCGATACGAACCCAGGTGGCGCCTTGGGCGATAGCCGACTCAAGATCGTGGCTCATGCCCATCGAAAGTGTGTCGAGCGGCAGATTCAGGCTTTCCTGCAAACGTTGCACGGCGGCAAAAGCGGCGTCCTGTTCGGCGCGCTCTTCGGTTGGCTCGGGAATGGCCATCAGTCCGCGCAGCTTCAGGTGCGGCAGGGCGCTGATGGCCAAGGCCAGTGCCGGCAGGTCGGCCGGGGTGCAGCCGGACTTGCTGGCTTCACCGCTGACGTTGACCTGAATGCAGATGTTCAGCGGCGGCAGGTCGGCCGGGCGCTGCTCGGACAGGCGTTGGGCGATTTTCAGGCGATCCACGGAGTGCACCCAGTCGAAATGCTCGGCGATGGCGCGAGTCTTGTTCGATTGAATGGGGCCGATGAAGTGCCAGATCAAGGGCAGGTCGGCCAGTTCGAGCTGTTTGCCCAAGGCTTCCTGCAGGTAGTTCTCGCCAAAGTCACGCAAGCCGGCGGCATGCGCTTCGCGCAGGGCCTGGGCGGGTTTGGTTTTGCTTACCGCCAGCAGTTGGACGCTGTTTTCATCGCGCTTTGCAGCTTTTACCGCTGCCTGGATGCGCGAACCAACCAGTTGGATGTTGTCTGCTATCGTGGACATCAAGAGGCGCCAGCGGTCTGAAGGTTCGCGGCATTCTACTGGAATTGAGGAGCGCTATGGATATCACTGAACTGCTGGCCTTCAGCGCCAAACAGGGCGCGTCCGACCTGCACCTGTCGGCCGGTCTGCCGCCGATGATCCGCGTCGATGGCGATGTGCGACGGATCAATCTGCCCGCGCTGGATCACAAGCAAGTGCACGAATTGATCTACGACATCATGAACGACACCCAGCGAGTCGACTTCGAGAAACACCTGGAAACGGATTTCTCCTTCGAAGTCCCTGGCGTGGCGCGCTTTCGGGTCAATGCGTTCAACCAGAACCGTGGCGCCGGGGCGGTGTTTCGCACCATTCCCTCGAAAGTGTTGAGCATGGAAGACCTCGCCATGGGCGACGTCTTTCGCAAGATCACCGATGCGCCACGCGGGCTGGTGCTGGTCACCGGGCCGACCGGTTCCGGCAAGTCGACCACGCTGGCGGCGATGATCGATTACCTCAACACCCATCGCCATCACCACATCCTGACCATCGAAGATCCCATCGAATTCGTTCACGAATCGCGCAAATGTCTGATCAATCAGCGTGAAGTCCACCGCGATACCCGCAGTTTCGCCACCGCGTTGCGTTCAGCGTTGCGGGAAGACCCGGATGTGATCCTGGTGGGCGAGATGCGCGACCTGGAAACCATTCGCCTGGCGCTGACCGCGGCTGAAACCGGGCATCTGGTGTTCGGCACGCTGCACACCACCTCGGCGGCCAAGACCATCGATCGGGTGGTGGACGTGTTTCCCGGTGACGAGAAATCGATGGTGCGTTCAATGCTGTCAGAGTCGTTGCTGGCAGTCGTCTCGCAGACGCTGATCAAGAAGGTTGGCGGCGGACGGGTGGCGGCGCACGAAATCATGCTGGGCACGTCGGCGATCCGTAACCTGATCCGCGAGGACAAGGTGGCGCAGATGTATTCGGCGATTCAGACCGGCGGGTCGTTGGGGATGCAGACACTGGACATGTGCCTGAAGGATCTGGTGACCAAAGGCTTGATCAGTCGCGAGCATGCGCGGGATAAGGCGCGTACGCCGGATAATTTCTGAGCGGGCGCTTGTGTCGCTTCCATTGCACCCTTCGCGAGCAAGCTCGCTCCCACCTTTGATTTGTGAACGACACAGATCCAATGTGGGAGCGGGCTTGCTCGCGAAGGGGCCAGTACTGCTTGAACAGATTCTGGATCAGTCAGCTCAGCGCTGAACCACGCGCATCTGCTTCGACTCGTTGGGCAATACGCGTTTGGCCACGACGTAATGCTTCTGCCAGTACGGTTTGTTCAGTGTGTCGATGCTCACCGCTTTGCCACGACGTGGTGCGTGGATGAAGCGGTCGTTGCCCAGGTAGATTGCAACGTGATTGACCCGACGGCTCTTGATGTTGAAGAAGATCAGATCGCCCGGCTTCAGATCCTTGCGCTCGACTTTCACGCCGTGACCGCTGGCCATGGCATTGGAGGTGCGTGGCAGGTCGAACGTAGCGTCGTTGAACGCGTATTTCACCAGGCCGCTGCAATCGAAGCCTTTACTGGGGCTGCTGCCGCCCCAACGGTAAGGCGTACCGAGGACGTTCACCGCACGGCTAAGGACGTTGCTGCTGGTTTTGTTCGCCATCTGCGGAAGCAGCTTGCTGTGGCCATTGCTGCTCAGGACGGTGTGTTTGACCTGTTTGCTTTTGCTCGATGGCGCAGAAGCATGGGATTTAGGGGTAAAGCCGTTAACGTTGGGAAGACGTTGCTCACGATTGGTGGCGTGGGCGGCCAGTGGCATTAATAGGCAAATAGTTAGCCATGTCTTGAAAAATGGTCGCATTAGGCGTGGCTCTTAGGTGATAGCGCGCAACTTTATAACAGCTTTTTTGTCCCTACCGAGGCCGTTGGTCGATTCAATCGGGAGGCAACGGAACCAAATAAGCTGCAAATTGACGCGATTGTCTGACAGAGGTCCGGTGTTATAAGGGTTTGACGGACGTCACCTTAACATTTGCCATACGTCGGCCACCTGTAAAAAAGTCACAAAGAATTCAAGAATATTTATCTATCGTGTGCAACGAGGTCTTCATGAACAGCTATCGGTTACCCCGTGTGAAGGAAAATGACACCCACAGCAAAGTGATCGGCTACCTGCTGTGGATTTTCGGTTTTACCGGCGCTCACCGCTTTTATTACGGCAAACCGGTGACCGGGACGATCTGGTTTTTCACCTTCGGTTTGTTAGGGATCGGCTGGCTGATCGACGTGTTTCTGATCCCGGCGATGGACCGCGAAGCGGATCTGCGATTTGCCGCAGGGCCGATCGAATACAACGTGGCGTGGATTCTGCTGACGTTCCTTGGCGTGCTCGGTGTGCACCGGATGTACCAGGGCAAGTGGATCAGCGGCTTGCTGTACCTGCTGACCGGTGGGTTGTTCTTTGTGGGTGTGCTGTATGACTTCTGGACGCTCAATGATCAGGTGTCGCTGCGTAACGCCGAAAATCGCGGCGCCTTCCAGTAAGCCTTCGCGAGCAAGACCGCTCCCACACTGGATTTGTGATCGACACCAATCCAGTGTGGGAGCCAGCCCGGTATCAAGCCTGGTGGCTGATCCGTCCGTCCACCAAGGTATAGCGAACCACACCCGGCAAGCTGTGACCGAGGAACGGGCAGTTCTCGCCCTTCGACAGCCAGCCTTCGCCGGCCACGGTCGAGGCTTTCGGATCGAACAGCACGATATCCGCCGCACCGCCGACCGCCAGTTTGCCCGCTGGCAGGCGCAGCGCCTGCGCTGGGCCTGCGCTCAAGCGTGCCAGCAGGGTCGGTAGATCGAGCAAGCCATCCTCAACCAGCGTCATCGCCAGAGGCAGCAGCAATTCAACACTGCTGATGCCCGGCTCGGTCGCGCCAAACGGTGCCAGTTTGGCGTCACGCTCGTGGGGCTGGTGATGGCTGGAAATCGCCGACACCACACCCGACTTCACGGCTTCACGCAGGCCGTCGCGGTCGGCGCGGGTGCGCAGCGGCGGCTGGACGTGATAGAGGCTGCTGAAGTCGATCAGCGCTTCGTCGGTCAGAATCAACTGATACAACGCCACGTCTGCCGTCACTTTCAAACCACGGGCCTGCGCCTGAGCGATCAGCGCGACGCCGCGAGCGCTGGTCAACTGGCTGAAGTGCGCGCGCACCCCGGTTTGCTCGACCAGCAGCAGGTCCCGGGCCAAGGCCACGGTTTCAGCGGTTTCCGGAATGCCCGGCAGGCCAAGGAAGCTGGCGGTTGGGCCTTCGTGGGCCAGCCCCCCGTCGGCCAGATCGTGATCCTGCGAGTTGAAGATCACCGTCAGGTCGAAGGTGGCGGCGTACTCCAGCGCCCGGCACAGGGTACGGGTGTTGCGGAAACTCTCCAGACCATTGCCGAATGCGACGCAACCGGCGTCACGCAGGGCGATCAGTTCGGCCAGTTGTTCGCCGTCCAGGCCTTTGCTCAGCGCGCCAATCGGGAAGACCTTGGTGTTGCCGGCCTCGCGGGCGCGGTCGAGAATCAGCTCGGCCACGGCAGAGGTGTCGAGCACCGGTTTGGTTTTCGGCGGGCAGCACAGGCTGGTCACGCCACCGGCCGCCGCCGCGCGGGTTTCGCTGGCGATGCTGCCTTTGCGGCTGTAACCCGGCTCGCGCAGGGCGACGTTCAAGTCGACCAGGCCCGGAGCGGCCACAAGGCCTGTGGCGTCGATGGTTTCGACAGCGTTGAAACCGGCCGGCGCCGCGCCCAGGGCGACGATCTTGCAGGCTTGAACGTGAATATCGGTGATTTGATCCAGGCCACTGCTTGGATCGATGACGCGGGCGCCGAGAATGCTGAGCTTCACTGGGCGTTCTCCTGCTCGAATTGACGTTGCGCAGTCTGTCCGCTCATGGCCATCGACAGCACAGCCATACGCACCGCGATGCCGTAGGTCACCTGGTTGAGGATCACCGAGTGCGGGCCGTCGGCCACCGCCGACTCGATCTCCACCCCACGGTTGATCGGCCCCGGGTGCATGACGATGCAATCGGGTTTGGCCCCGGCCAGACGTGCAGTGGTCAGGCCGAACAGGCGATAGAACTCGCCTTCGCTCGGCAGCAGGCCGCCGGACATGCGTTCACGTTGCAGGCGCAGCATGATCACCACGTCAACGTCCTTAAGGCCTTCAGTCATGTCGGTGTACACCTTCACGCCGTACTGCTCGATGCCGATCGGCAGCAGGGTTTTGGGCGCGATCACGCGGATGTCCGGGCAGCCGAGGGTCTTGAGGGCGAGCATGTTCGAACGCGCCACCCGCGAGTGCAGGATGTCGCCGACGATGGCCACCGAGAGGTTTTCGAAGCCGCCCTTGTGCCGACGGATGGTGAGCATGTCGAGCATGCCTTGCGTCGGGTGCGCGTGACGGCCGTCGCCGCCGTTGATGATCGCCACTTGCGGGCAGACATGCTCGGCGATGAAGTGCGCGGCGCCGGAGTCGCCGTGGCGCACGACGAACATGTCGGCGGCCATGGCTTCGAGGTTGCGCAGGGTGTCGAGCAGGGTTTCACCTTTACTGGCCGACGACGTCGACACGTTCAGGGTGATCACGTCCGCTGACAGCCGCTGGGCTGCCATTTCGAAGGTGGTGCGGGTGCGGGTGGAGTTTTCGAAGAACACGTTGCACACGGTCTTGCCGCGCAGCAACGGAACTTTCTTCACTGCGCGGGCACCGACTTCAAGGAACGAGTCGGCGGTGTCGAGGATTTCCGTCAGCAACTCGCGGCGCAGGCCATCGAGTGAGAGGAAGTGGCGCAGCTGGCCCTGATCATTGAGCTGCAGCGGGCGCTTGGTATCTAGAGGCGTCATCGCGAGGGGACTCTCAATAGGGCGGATTAAGGATTCAGGTCTTGCAGTTCGAGCGTCAACGGCTCGGGGCCGGACAGCTTTACGCGCTCGTGGGCGGCCAGCGACAGCGTTGCGCCGACCACGTTCGGGCGGATCGGCAGCTCGCCAGCGTCCAGATCGAGCATGCACACCAGGGTCACGCTGGCCGGACGGCCATAGTCGAACAGTTCGTTCAGGGCGGCGCGGATGGTGCGTCCGCTCATCAGCACGTCGTCGATCAATACCAGATGCTGGCCTTCGATTTCGAAGGGCAGGGCGGACGGACGCACTTGCGGGTGCAGGCCGTTCTGGCTGAAGTCGTCGCGGTAGAAGGAGACATCCAGCGTGCCCAGTGGTGCGTCGCTGCCCAGTTCCTTGAGCAGAGCCTGCGCGACCCAGATGCCGCCGGTGCGGATGCCGATGTAACGCGGTTCGCTGATATCACGCTGTGCAAGGTGCGCCTTGAGGCGGGTCGCCATCTGACTGATCAGATCGGCGGGATTGGGCAGGCTCATGGTTGCTCCTTCTTCAGCCCGAGCCGTGTCCTACCGGACGTGGCTGGGCGTTTGGCCAAAAGAAAAGCGCCGTAGCGCTTTGCAGAATTAAATGCAGTCAGGATTCGAACAATGCAGTGTTTTCATCGAGCCAGCCTTGCAACAGCAGGGCGGCGGCGATGGCGTCCACCGGATTGTCGCGGTAACTGCCCTTTTGTCCGCCACGTACCAGACGCTCGCCCTTGGCCTCGAACGTGGTCAGGCGTTCGTCGTGGGTATAGAAGGGCACATTGAAGCGGCCGTTGAGGCGGCGGGCGAATTTCTCGGCGCGCAGGCACATCTCGCTCGGCGTGCCGTCCATGTTCAGCGGCAAACCGACCACCACGGCGTCGGGCTTCCATTCCTTTATAAGGGCCTCGACCTGGTTCCAGTCGGGCACGCCGTTCTGCGCTTTCAAGGTGCAGAGTTCGCGGGCCTGGCCGGTGATCACCTGGCCGACGGCAACGCCGATCTGTTTGGTGCCGTAGTCAAAGCCGAGAATCAAGCGCAGGGCCATCAGGCGTGACCTGCCTGGCTGGTCAGCAGGTTGAGGTTGATCCCCAAGTGCCTGGCCGCCGCTTCAAGGCGTAATTCGCTGGTGGTGTTGAACAGGATGTCGGCATTGTACGGGCAGTTCAGCCAGGCGTTGTCGGCCATTTCGGCCTCCAGTTGCCCGGCTTCCCAACCGGCGTAGCCGAGGGCGATCAGGCTTTTCGCCGGGCCCACGCCGTCAGCAATGGCGAACAGCACGTCCTGCGAGGTGGACAGGGCCAGGTCGCCGTCGAGCTGGGCGGTGGCCTGGAACGTCTTGCCCGCCGGGTGCAGAACGAAACCACGATCGGTCTGCACCGGGCCGCCGATGAAGATCGGCACATGCTGGCAGAGGCCGGGCGGGTCGATTTCCGGGCGCAATTGCTCAAGGATGTCTGCCAGATTCAGCTCTTGCGGCCTGTTGACCACGATGCCCATGGCGCCATTGGCCGTGTGCTCGACGATGTAGGTCAAGGTGTGGGCAAAGTTCGGGTCGGCCATGTGCGGCATGGCGATCAGGAATTGGTGCTTGAGGTAGCTGGGGCTGACGTTTTTCATGTGCGCTAGTGTGGCGTTCAAGGGGCGAACTGACAAGCTGGGGATGCTGGCAGCAACACAGTTCCCACAGGGGATTTGCGGTGTGTTCAGTTGCTCGAGAGTTTGTCACCCCGGGCGAATTTCCAGGTGCGGATGATTTCCAGTCGGTCGATATCCGACAGATCGCCGGTAAACGGTGCAAACGGCGCCGCCAGCCGGACGATGCGCTGTGCCGCCTGATCCAGCAGCGGATGGCCGGACGATTCCAGCACCAGCACTTCATACAGCGAACCGTCGCGGTTGATCGAGACCAACAGGCGCAAATTACCGTAGATCTGTTTGCGCCGCGCTTCGTCGGGGTAATTGAGGTTGCCGATGCGCTCGACCTTCTTGCGCCAGTCGTCTTTGTACCAGGCGCCCTTGTCGCGCATGGTCGATGCGGCGCTCAAACGGTGGATGCGCGGGCGTTTGGCGTAGAGTTGTTGTTCCTTGGCCAGTTCCGCTTCGAGGCTGGCGATGTCGCTGGACAACTGGGAGCTGTCGAACTCCGGCGCGTCGACGGTCGGTTTGACTTTGGTTTTGGGTTCTTCTTTCTTGGTTGGCGCTTTTTTCGGCTTTGGCGCGACCGTGGTCACGGCAGCCTTCGGCGCGGCTTCCTGTACTTGCGGTTTGGCGGCCGGTGGCGGGGTGACTTTTTTGACCTGATTGTCCTGGAACGGCGCGACTTCGGTGGTCTTGGGGATCGCCTTCTTGTCGAGGGTGCCGCTGCCTTCCTGATGTTCCTGCGCCAGAAAGTCAGCTTTCTCGGGCTTCTTTTCGCTCTTGAAGGTGGCGAGGGTGATTTCCAGGGTTTTGCTGATCTGCTTGGGCTCGACCATCGTGAAGCCGACGCCAAGCAGCAGCGCCAAATGAATCAGCGCCGCGAGAAACAGGGTAAATCCGAGGCGATCGGCCGGGCGCACGCCGCGATGGGCGAGTTCAGTGGGCAGATCGGACGGGAGGGTCATGACAAGGAAACCAACATCGCGTTTTTCAGAGGCGGGGCATGATAACGCAATGTTGGTCGCATCTTGGTTGTTCTATCTCAACGAGCTTGAAGCTTCTGATCGATGGCATCCATCAACAGGCCACCAATGTCGGTGCCAAACGCGTTATCGATTTCACGGATGCAGGTCGGGCTGGTGACGTTGATCTCTGTCAGGTGCTCGCCGATCACGTCCAGGCCGACGAACAGCAGGCCTTTCTCGCGCAAGGTCGGGCCGACCTGAGCGGCGATCCAGCGATCCTTGTCGGTCAGCGGCCGCGCTTCACCACGGCCACCGGCCGCGAGGTTGCCACGGGTTTCGCCCTGCGCCGGAATCCGCGCCAGGCAGTAATCCACCGGCTCGCCGTCGATCATCAGAATGCGTTTGTCGCCGTCCTTGATGGCTGGCAGGTAAGCCTGACCCATGATCTGCTGGCCGCCGAGAGCGGTCAGGGTTTCCAGAATCACCGAGAGGTTCGGATCGCCCGCACGGTGGCGGAAGATCGAGGTGCCACCCATGCCGTCCAGCGGCTTGAGGATCACATCGCCGTGTTTGGCGGCGAATTCACGCAACACATCCGCGCGGCGGCTGACCACCGTCGGTGGCGTGCACTGCGGGAACAGCGTGGCGAACAGCTTTTCATTGCAGTCGCGCAGGCTCTGCGGCTTGTTCACCACCAGCACGCCCGCGGTTTCGGCTTGTTCGAGCAGATAAGTGGAGTAGACGAACTCCATGTCGAAGGGTGGATCCTTGCGCATCAGGATCACGTTCAGATCGCTCAGCAGGTTGTCCTGCTCGGCGTCCAGTTCGAACCATTTTTCCGGGTTGGCGAAGACTTTCAGTGGGCGCATCCGCGCCCGCGCCTGACCTTCGGCCTGATACAGGTCGCGCTGCTCCATATAGAACAGCTCCCAGCCGCGCTTCTGCGCGGCCAGCAGCATGGCCAGCGAGCTATCCTTTTTATAGGAGATGCTGGCGATAGGGTCCATGACAATCCCGACGCGAACGCTCATTGGGTTTTCCTCGAAAATTGGCTACCGGATCGGTATTGAAAAAGTGCCGCCAGAGTGGCTCCGAGCGGGTTTTCGGTCAAGGAAAAACCCGTCGATAGATTGCATCTGGAGACTGTGCTAAAAAGGCTGCCATGCCGTGCTGGCCCTTGAACATCAAGGGTTTCCGGCCATCAGTCATCACAAAACGGACAATTTGATTCGCAAAGGCGACGGTAGAGCCCCCTTATGGAACAGCAGTCCAGCGCCTTGAAGGTCATGGTGATCGACGACTCCAAAACGATTCGTCGCACCGCCGAAACATTGTTGAAAAATGTCGGCTGCGAAGTGATCACGGCGATTGACGGTTTCGACGCGTTGGCGAAGATCGCCGACAACCATCCCGGAATCATTTTTGTCGACATCATGATGCCGCGTCTGGATGGTTATCAGACCTGCGCTTTAATCAAGAACAACAGCGCGTTCAAGGCAACGCCGGTGATCATGCTGTCGTCCAGGGACGGGTTGTTCGACAAGGCCAAGGGCCGGATTGTCGGCTCTGATCAATTTTTGACCAAGCCTTTCAGCAAGGAAGAACTGCTCAACGCGATTCAGGCCCATGTTCCGGGCTTCGCCGCTGTTTTGCCGCAGTAAGACACGCACAGTGACGCTCGGCCAGCGGGCCGGATGTCGACAAGAAAAATGGGGAAAACCATGGCACGTATCCTGATCGTCGATGATTCGCCGACTGAAATGTACAAACTGACCGGCATGCTGGAAAAGCACGGCCACGAAGTGCTGAAAGCCGAGAACGGCGCCGACGGTGTCGCGCTGGCCCGTCAGGAAAAACCTGACGCGGTACTGATGGACATCGTCATGCCCGGCCTCAATGGCTTTCAGGCGACCCGTCAGTTGACCAAGGACGCCGATACCAGCCACATCCCGGTGATCATCATCACCACCAAGGATCAGGAAACCGACAAGGTCTGGGGCACTCGTCAGGGCGCCAGGGACTACCTGACCAAACCGGTCGACGAAGAGACCCTGATCAAAACCCTGAACAACGTACTCAAAGGCTGATCGCGCAACCATGAGCGAATCGCTGACCGCGTTCGAACTGCTCTGGCAGATCGACCAGCGCTGCCGCTTGCTGGCGGCGGACCTGCCGTCGCAACCGGCGCGCCAGGATCGCTGGAGCGGCATCGGCTTTCGCCTCGGCGAGCACTGGTATGTGGCGCCGATGGGCGAAGTCAGCGAAGTGCTGCATGAACCGCGTTTCACTCAGTTGCCCGGGGTCAAACCGTGGGTCAAGGGAGTCGCTAACCTGCGTGGGCGGTTGCTGCCGATCATGGATCTGTGCGGTTTTTTCGGTCATGAATTGTCGCCACTGCGTAAACAGCGGCGGGTATTGGTGGTGGAGCATGGCGAGGTGTTTGCCGGGCTGATGGTCGATGAAGTCTTTGGCTTGCAGCACTTCGATCAGGACAGCTTCGAGCCCATTTCGATCAGTAAACGGCAGGGTTCCAAGGCCGAGTTCGTCAAAGGGTATTTCCGCCGTGAGCAGAACTGGCGGGTGTTCAGCCTGTTTGCGCTGGCACAATCCCCGGTGTTCATGAGCGTCGCAATTTAGTCGAAACACCACAAATCCCATGTGAGAGCGGGCTTGCTCGCAAATACGGTCTGACATTCAATTCGATGCTGGCTGACCCACCGCATTCGCGAGCAAGCCCGCTGCCACATTGAATGCGGCAGGTTTCATAGGCGAGGACCGATGACAAAAGCAAACACAGGCAAGTCGGCGGAAGGATCGCGCAGTCGCTCGCAGATCGTCGTGCTGTTCATCGCACTGATCGTGTTCATCATGCTGCTGTTCGCCAACTTCGCCTACCTCAACACCCAGGCGAACCACGACAAACAGTACATCGGCCACGCCGGGGAACTGCGCGTGCTCTCGCAACGCATCGCCAAGAACGCCACCGAAGCCGCTGCCGGCAAAGCGGCTGCGTTCAAGTTGCTCAGTGATGCGCGCAATGATTTCGCCCAGCGTTGGGGGTATCTGAAAAAGGGTGACCCGGCCACCGGCCTGCCGGCCGCGCCGTCTACCGTGCGCCCGGAAATGCGCGCCGTGCAACTGGACTGGGAGCGCCTGCTGAAAAACACCGACGCCATCCTCTCCAGCGAACAGACCGTACTGTCCCTGCATCAGGTCGCCGCGACCCTGGCCGAAACCGTGCCGCAGTTGCAGATCGAATACGAAAAAGTCGTCGAGATTCTCCTTCAGCGCGGCGCTCCGGCCGCCCAAGTGGCGATGGCTCAGCGCCAATCGCTGCTGGCCGAACGCATCCTCGGCGCGGTCAACACGGTGCTGGCCGGTGATGAAAACTCCCAACAAGCCGCCGACGCCTTTGGCCGCGACGCCACCCGTTTCGGCCAGGTACTCAACGGCATGCTTCAGGGCAACCCGACGCTGAAAATCAGCCAGGTCGAAGACCGCGACGCTCGTGCGCGCTTGAGTGATATTTCCGAGCTGTTCCAGTTCGTCTCCGGCTCCGTGGATGAAATCCTCGAAACCTCGCCGGAGCTGTTCAAGGTTCGCGAGTCGGCCAGCAACATCTTCAACCTGTCGCAAACCCTGCTCGACGAAGCTTCGCACCTGGCCAACGGTTTCGAAAACCTGGCGGGCGGGCGCAACACCGACACCATCGGTGGCTACGTGCTGGGCTTGCTGGCGCTGGCCTCGATCATCCTTATAGGCCTGGTGATGGTGCGGGAAACCAATCGCCAACTGCGCGAGACTGCCGAGAAAAACGAGCGCAACCAGAACGCGATCATGCGTCTGCTCGACGAAATCGAAGACCTCGCCGACGGCGACCTGACCGTGACCGCCTCGGTCACCGAAGACTTCACCGGGACCATCGCCGACTCGATCAACTATTCCGTCGACCAACTGCGTGATCTGGTCGCCACCATCAACCTCACCGCCGGCCAGGTCGCCGCTGCAGTGCAGGAAACCCAGGCCACCGCCATGCATTTGGCGCAGGCCTCCGAGCATCAGGCCCAGCAGATTTCCGAAGCCTCGAGCGCGATCAGCGACATGGCCGAGTCCATCGATCAGGTCTCGGCCAACGCCGCTGAATCCTCGGCGGTGGCCGAGCGCTCGGTAGAGATCGCCAACAAGGGCAACGAGGTGGTGCACAACACCATCCACGGCATGGACAACATTCGCGAGCAGATTCAAGACACCGCCAAACGCATCAAACGCTTGGGTGAGTCTTCCCAAGAAATCGGCGATATCGTCAGCCTGATCGACGACATTGCCGATCAGACCAACATTCTGGCCCTCAACGCTGCGATTCAGGCGTCGATGGCCGGTGATGCCGGACGCGGTTTTGCCGTGGTGGCCGACGAAGTGCAGCGGCTGGCCGAGCGCTCGTCCGCCGCCACCCGGCAAATCGAAACCCTGGTGCGGGCGATCCAGACGGACACCAACGAAGCGGTGATCTCGATGGAGCAGACCACCACCGAAGTGGTGCGCGGCGCACGGCTGGCGCAGGATGCCGGTGTGGCCCTGGAAGAAATCGAAGGCGTGTCCAAGACGCTCGCGGCGCTGATTCAGAGCATCTCCAATGCGGCGCAGCAGCAGACGTCGTCGGCTGGGCAGATCTCGCTGACGATGAACGTGATCCAGCAGATCACCTCGCAGACGTCGTCCGGTTCCACGGCCACCGCCGAGAGCATCGGCAACCTGGCAAAAATGGCCAGTCAGTTGCGCCGCTCGGTGTCCGGCTTCACCTTGCCGGCGGCCTCCGCGTCGGCGACGGATAAAGTGTGATTGGAGCTGCCATGGGTGATCGCCACGACTATGTGGCCCTCGAGTGGGTCAAAGGCGAAATTGCCGAAACGCTGAAACAGGCGCATCGGGCCATTGAAACCGTGCTCGATGATCCGCAGGCGACGCCTGGACTGGACGAGTGCCTGGATTACATCCATCAGGTCCACGGCAGCCTGCAAATGGTCGAGTTCTATGGCGCGGCACTGCTGGCCGAAGAAATGGAGCAACTGGTCGAAGCCCTGCAACACGAGCGCGTCAGTCATCGCGACGAAGCCCTGCACCTGTTGCTGCAAGCCCTTGGGCAATTGCCGATCTACCTTGATCGCGTGCAGAACGCTCGGCGCGATCTGCCGTTGGTGGTGCTGCCGCTGCTCAACGATTTGCGCAGTGCCCGGGGCGAAAGCCTGCTTTCGGAAACCAGCCTGTTCAGCCCACAACTGCCCGAACTGCCGCCCCTGAGCGCAGAAGCGCTGGCATTGCTGGCGCCGGCAGAACTGCCAAACATGCTGCGCAAATGGCGCCAGATGCTGCAAATGGCCTTGGTCGGTTTGCTGCGCGAGCAGGACGATCAGACGCATCTCGATTATCTGGCGAAGGTCTTCACCCGCCTCGAAGCCTTGAGCGGCGATGCACCGTTGAGCCCCTTGTGGCAGGTGACATCAGCCTTGGTCGAAGGCATGCGCCAAGGCGAGATCGCCAACAGCCCGGCGCTGCGCAGCCTGCTCAAGGACGCTGACAAGGAACTCAAACGTCTGCTCGAACAGGGCATGGCCGGCCTCAACCAGCCGCCACCGCCGGAGCTGCTCAAAAGCCTGTTGTTCTATATTGCCAAAGCCGAACATCCCACCGGGCAGATGCTGACCATGAAAGATCACTACTCCCTGGACGACGCGTTGCCCGACAGCGCGATGGTCGACGAAGAGCGCACGCGCCTGGCCGGCCCCGACCGCGACGCGATGCGCTCGGTGCTGGCGGCGTTGTGTGAAGAGCTGGTGCGGGTCAAGGAGCGCCTGGACCTGTTCGTGCGCAGCGACCGTCAGCACATCTCGGACCTGGAAGCCCTGCTGGCACCACTGCGGCAGATCGCCGACACCCTCGCGGTGCTCGGTTTCGGCCAGCCGCGCAAAGTCATCATCGATCAACTGGCGGTGGTGCTCAGCCTCGCTCAAGGCCAGCGCGAGCCGAACGACGCCATCCTGATGGACGTGGCCGGGGCGCTGCTGTATGTCGAAGCCACGCTGGCCGGCATGGTCGGGACCGTCGAGCCGCAAAGCCCGGAAGATTCGCGTCTGCCGACCACCGACCTGACGCAGATCCACCAGATCGTGATCAAGGAAGCGCGCATCTGCCTGCAACAGGCCAAGGACATGATCGTCGACTACATCGACGCCGACTGGGATCGCCAGCATCTGCTGCCGCTGCCGGCGCTGCTGACCCAGGTGCGCGGTGCGCTGGCGGTGATTGCGCTCGGTCGCGCGGCCAAACTGGTCGAGGCCTGCAATGGTTTCATCCGCGAACACCTGCTACTTGATTCGCACGAACCAGGCTGGCAGCAACTGGACAACCTCGCCGACGTCATCACCAGTCTTGAGTATTACCTTGAGCGTTTGAGCGATGACCCACTGGCGCCGAGCGAGCAACTGCTGGACGTCGCGCAAAAGTCCCTCGCCAGCCTCGGTTTCTTTCCCGACGAGCAGCCCAACGAACAGCATGTGCCGGTGCTCGAGGATGTGCTCAGCCCCAGCGAAGCGCTGGTGATGCAAGACATGCAGGCGCTCGACGACCCGCACATCGTCCAGTCGCTGGCGGATGTGCTGGCCAGCCCGGTGTCGGCGGTCAACCCGCCGGCACTGATCACCCCCGGCAGCCTGATGCCGCCGCCGGCGGATGAAGAACCGGTCGACGATGAACTGCGCGAAGTGTTCCTCGAAGAGACCGACGAAGTCCTTGAAGTCCTCCACGAGTACTTACCGCGCTGGACGGCCCATCCGCAGGATCGCGCCGCGCTGAGCGAACTGCGCCGTGCCTTCCATACCCTCAAGGGCAGTGGGCGGATGGTGCGTGCGTTGATCCTTGGGGAACTGGCGTGGGCGGTGGAAAACCTGCTCAATCGCGTGCTGGAACAAAGCGTCGAACCCGGTTCGGTGGTGCAGCAACTGCTGGGCGACACCGTGCTATTGCTGCCGGAACTGATCAGCGAGTTCGCCACCCACCGTCAACGCCAGCGCAGCGATGTCGATCAACTCGCCGCCCGCGCCCACGCCCTGGCCAAGGGGGACGAACCGCTGGCCGCCGAAGACACCGATGACGTCGCGGCACTCGACCCCTTGTTGCTGGAGATCTTTCGCAACGAGGCCGAAAACCATCTCGTCAGCCTCAATCGTTTCCTCGATCAAGCCGCCGAACACGTGCCGCTGCAAGCCAGCGACGAGTTGCAACGTGCGTTGCACACCCTCAAGGGCAGTGCATCGATGGCCGGGGTCTCGCCGATTGCCGAACTGGCCGCCCCGCTCGATAAACTCGCTCGCGAATTCAAGGCCCATCAACTGGCGCTGGACCTTGATGAGGTGGAATTGCTGCTTGAAGCCGAAGGTCTGTTTCGGGTCGGCCTGCGTCAACTCAAGCACGATCCGCTGGCACCGATTGTCGGTGCTCAGTCGCTGATCAAACGCACGGAAACACTGCTCGCCGAACGTCTGGAATCGATCCTCAATGCGCTGAACACCGGCTTGCGCGTCAAGCGCGACCCGCAACTGATCAACAATTTCCTCGCCCAGGGCATGGACATCCTGCTCGACGCCGAAAGCCTCTTGCAGCGCTGGCAGCAGCACCCCGGCGAACGTCAGGAACTCAGCGCGTTGCTGGACGAACTGACCACCCTCGGCGAAGGTGCGCACCTGGCGGATCTGCTGCCGGTCGACGTCTTGTGCGAAGCCTTGCTCGACCTTTATGGGGCCGTCGAAGAAAGCAGCCTGGCGGTCAGCGACAGGTTTTTTCAGGAAGCGCAGAACGCCCACGAAGCGCTGATCAACATGCTCGACGAACTGGCCGCCGGTCAGGAAGTCACGCCGCAGCCTGAGCGGATTCGTGCCTTGCATGACCTGCTCGATGAGAGTCTTGACCCGTCGTCCATGGGCTTGATCCGCAGCGATGGCAGCCGCAGCCTGAGCATCCGCGAGCTGGGTGCGGCGACGGCCGAACTGTCACAAACCGCTGCGTCTGCTGCGCCGGCTGACGAGATTGTCGAGATCTTCCTCGAAGAGGCGGTGGACATTCTCGACAGTTCCGGCCAGGCCTTGCAGCGCTGGTTGAAAGACCCTGACAACACCGCGCCGCTGTCGTCCCTGCAACGCGATCTGCACACCCTCAAGGGCGGTGCGCGGATGGCTGAGGTCGAGGCCATCGGCGATCTGGCTCAGGAACTGGAAAGCCTTTATGAAGGGCTGCTCGATCGGCGCTACAGCCATAACCAAGCCTTGGAGCGCTTGCTGCACAAGAGCCATGACCGGTTGGCTCAGTTGCTTGATCAGTTGCAAAACCATCAGCCGCTGACCCCGGCGCAGGATCTGATTGAAACCATTCGAAAGCTGCGCCAGGGGCAGACGCTGGGCGAAACACAGCCGCCGACGGTGGATCCCGACAGCGCCGGGCACGATCCGGAACTGCTGGAAATCTTCCTCGAAGAAGGTTTCGACATCATCGAAAACTCCGGCGCTGCGCTGCTGCGCTGGCAAGCCGAGCCGGGCAATCGCCAGGAAGTCGAAACCCTGCTGCGCGATCTGCACACCCTCAAGGGCGGCGCGCGGATGGTCGAGATCGGCCCCATCGGCGACCTCGCTCATGAGCTGGAGTACCTCTACGAAAGCGTCTCGGCGGCCACGCTGCCAACCTCGGCCGAGCTGTTCGCCCTGGTGCAGCGCGGCCATGACCGACTGGCGCAAATGCTCGATGCCGTGCGCGCCGGGCAACCGTGCCCGCCGGCGGATCGGTTGATCAATGCGATCCAGAATTTCAGTCACCCGGCGAGCCTCGACACGCCGCCGCTGTTGCCTGTGCCGGTAAAAACCGAAACCACTGCGACCGCCCCGGACGCCGGTGCGGACATGGTCAAGGTCTCCGCCGAACTGCTCGACGATCTGGTCAACCTGGCCGGGGAAACCTCGATTTTCCGGGGCCGCATCGAACAGCAAGTCAACGACGCGCAAGTGGCGCTCAACGAGATGGAAACCACCATCGAGCGCATGCGCGATCAATTACGCCGCCTCGACACCGAAACCCAGGGACGTATCCTCAGCCGTCAGCAAGTGGACGCCGAACGCCTCGGTTACGAAGAATTCGATCCGCTGGAAATGGACCGTCACTCGCAGTTGCAGCAACTGTCGCGGGCCCTGTTCGAATCCGCCTCCGACCTGCTCGATCTCAAGGAAACGCTGGATCGACGCAATCAGGACGCCGAAAACCTGCTGCAGCAGCAAGGGCGGATCAACACCGAATTGCAGGAAGGCCTGATGCGCTCGCGCATGGTGCCGTTCGAACGGATGTTGCCGCGCCTCAAACGCATCGTCCGCCAGGTCGCCGAAGAGCTGAACAAAGATGTCGCGTTCGTCGTTGGCAATGCCGAAGGCGAGATGGATCGCAACGTGCTTGAGCGCATGGCCGCACCGCTGGAACACATGCTGCGCAACGCCGTTGACCACGGGCTGGAAACCGCCGAAGTACGGTTGGCGGCGGGCAAACCTGCGCAAGGACAGATCCGCCTCGACCTGTCCCGCGAGGGCGGCGACATCATTTTCGACATCCGCGACGACGGCGCCGGGGTGCCGCTGGACGCTGTGCGCCGCAAAGCGATCAAGCGCGGCATGCTCGCCGCGCAGGCCGAGATCAGCGACCGCGACGTGCTGCAATTCATCCTCCAGCCGGGGTTTTCCACCGCCGAAAAAATCACCCAGATTTCCGGGCGCGGTGTCGGCATGGATGTGGTTCACGAAGAGGTCCGGCAACTGGGCGGCAGCATGAGCATCGATTCGGTACCGGGGCAGGGCGTGCATTTTCGCATTCGCCTGCCGTTCACCGTGTCGGTCAATCGTGCGCTGATGGTGCAGTGCTTTGAAGACCAGTACGCGATACCGCTGAACACCATTGAAGGCATTGTTCGGGTATTGCCCAATGATCTGGAGGGGCATTTGCGCCAGGATCCGCCGAGCTACCAATACGCCGGGCAACGCTATGAGTTGTGTTATTTGGGCGAGCTGCTGAAAACCGCGCCGCGCCCCAAACTGATTGGCCAGAGCCTGCCGTTGCCGGTGCTGCTGGTGCAGTGCAACGACCGTCACGTCGCCGTGCAGGTCGACGCCATGGCGGGCACCCGCGAGATTGTGGTCAAGAGTCTTGGCCCACAGTTTGCGGCAGTGCAGGGCGTGTCTGGCGCAACCATTCTCGGTGATGGCCGGGTGGTGCTGATTCTTGATTTGCTGGCGCCGATCCGGGCGATGCAGGCGCGCGTTGCGCAGCATCCGACGCTGCCGGACATCGACAGCGAACCGCACAAGCCGCTGCTGGTGATGGTGGTCGACGACTCGGTCACCGTGCGCAAGGTCACCAGCCGTTTGCTCGAACGTCACGGCATGAATGTGCTGACCGCCAAGGACGGGGTCGATGCCATGTTGCTGCTGGAAGAACACATGCCCGACCTGATGCTGCTCGACATCGAAATGCCGCGCATGGACGGCTTCGAAGTCGCCACCCAAGTGCGCCACGACGAACGCCTGCAACACCTGCCGATCATCATGATCACCTCGCGCACCGGGCAGAAACACCGCGATCGCGCCATGGCCATCGGCGTCAATGACTACCTCGGCAAGCCGTATCAGGAGTCGGTGCTGCTCGAGAGCATTGCCCACTGGAGCAAGAAACATGCATGAGCGCCGGTACAATGCGCGTAACAGCCAACTCACCGGCCTGCTGCTGCCGCTGGCCGATCGCAACCTGATCCTGCCTAACGTCGCTGTCGCGGAGTTGATTGACTACCAGGCCAGCGCGTTCGATCTGGACACGCCGCCGTGGTATCTGGGGCGCGTGAAGTGGCGCGAGCGGCAGATTCCGCTGCTGAGTTTTGAATCGGCGTGCGGGCAGAAAATCGTCATTGGCGAGCGCGCGCGGATCGTGATTTTGAATGCGCTGGGCGGGTTGCCGGAGTTGAAGTTCATTGCGCTGCTGGTGCAGGGGATTCCGCGGTCGTACAAGCTCGACAGTCAGTTGAGCTATGTCGATGTGCCGTTGTGTGAATTGGAGCAGGCGGCGGTGCAGGTCGGGGAGCAGGTGGCGAAGGTGCCGGATTTGTTGGGGTTGGAGAAGTTGTTGGTGGATGCGGGTCTCGTTGACTGATCCAAGATTTGCGGTGACCAGACTGGACTCTTCGCGAGCAAGCCCGCTCCCACAGTAGGTTTATGTCGTACACAAAATCTGCGTTCTCTGAAGATCTCCTGTGGCGAGCTTGCTCGCGAAGGCGTCAGTTGCATTTACCAAATTCCTAGATGGTGGCCCACAGATTGACCCAGTATTACTCGATGATTTGCCGACCTTGATGACCATTTTCGCGTAGAGCGTTAGAACGATTATCGGCAGACGGATCGAGCCTCTACGGTGACTTTGCGGACGAATAACCCGCTGATACTTGGTTGTGGCGTGCTCTAACTGAATGTGCGCAGCGGGCCATGTCGGATTTTGGTGAAGTAAAAATTTCAGGCTTACTGGCACGACTTGTAGGTAAGTTTGCCGTTACAGTTATTCAAGCCCTCGTTAAGAATGGTTTGTACCGAAACGCTTTCTTTGTTGTGTACTGAAATAGTGACTTCTTTAGCGTTCATATTATTCGGGATGTTGGAGTTCATGCCTATGCCGCGGCAGTCAGCTTCTATTGCGCAAACAGCAGCCCCTCCTGCGTAATATTTCGTAAGTGTTGATAGCGTGCATGTCTGGGCAGCACTTGTGGCATCCCACAATTGTTTACATCCTGGATCGATCTCTGCAAATGCGGTATTGGTGCCAGTCACCGATATTGTCGCCATAATTAACATCTCAAATTTTGTCATTTTAATAACTCCATTTTAATTACTTGGATTCTGCTTCTGAGCAACCTGCTACAGCAGCATCATTACCTTTTTAAGCAGGTGGGCCAACTGTCATAAATGACAGGTTCTAATAATAAAAAGAGATAAAAAGGCTCAAAAATATATGATCTGGATTGCGACTTTGGACCGGTCTCAGGTAATCACTTACATATGTTTGGGTATTATTCTAAAAGACCTGGATGTGCCGAGGTGATCAAGTCATCAGCACATTAGAGCTTTCGTCGTGCTGAGTACTGCGCCGAGATTCAACCGTTACTTTGAGCGTAACGATTCACCACCGTGCTTGATTGATGCCCCCACCCCACACACCTACCTTAGCTCCACGACAGCGAACCCCGTGGAGTGAGCATGACAACAACAATAAACCCCGACTCGCGCTGGACGCGGCGGCGCGATGAAAAGCGGCGTCGTCTCGACAAGGTGCGCGGGATGGCCGATGGTGCGGTGTTGCCCACCGACAAAATCGTCGCCGCGCTCGAAGCGTTGATTCATCCCGGCGACCGCGTGGTGCTGGAGGGCAATAACCAGAAGCAGGCGGATTTCCTTTCCCGTTCCCTGGCCAAGGCTGATCCGCAAAAGCTCCACGACCTGCACATGATCATGCCAAGCGTCGGCCGCTCCGAGCATCTTGATCTGTTTGAGCGCGGCATCGCCCGCAAGCTCGATTTCTCCTTCGCCGGCACGCAGAGTCTGCGCATCAGCCAGTTGCTCGAAGACGGCTTACTGGAAATCGGCGCGATCCACACTTACATCGAGCTCTACGCCCGGCTGGTGGTGGATCTGATCCCCAATGTCGTGCTCTCGGCCGGGTTCATGGCCGACCGCGCCGGCAACATCTACACCGGCCCCAGCACCGAAGACACCCCAGCGTTGATCGAACCCGCCGCGTTCAGCGACGGCATCGTCATCGTCCAGGTCAACCAGTTGGTCGACGACGTCAGCGAACTCCCGCGTGTGGACATCCCCGCCTCATGGGTCGACTTCGTCGTAGTGGCCGACAAGCCGTTCTACATCGAACCGCTATTCACCCGCGACCCACGCCATATCAAGCCTGTGCATGTGTTGATGGCGATGATGGCGATCCGTGGCATCTACGAAAAACACAACGTGCAGTCGCTCAATCACGGCATCGGTTTCAACACCGCCGCCATCGAGTTGATCCTGCCGACCTACGGCGAATCCCTCGGCCTCAAAGGCAAGATCTGCCGCAACTGGACGCTCAACCCGCACCCGACGCTGATCCCGGCGATTGAAAGCGGCTGGGTCGAAAGCGTGCATTGCTTCGGCACCGAACTGGGCATGGAAAACTATATCGCCGCGCGACCAGACGTGTTTTTCACCGGCCGCGACGGCTCGCTGCGTTCCAACCGGATGTTCTGCCAACTGGCCGGGCAGTACGCGGTGGATCTGTTTATCGGCGCGACGTTGCAGGTCGATGGCGATGGTCATTCTTCGACAGTGACCCGTGGTCGCCTCGCCGGTTTCGGCGGTGCGCCGAACATGGGCCACGACCCGCGTGGTCGCCGTCACGGCACCCCGGCGTGGCTGGACATGCGCCACGACGATTCGCAGCAACCGATGCTCGAACGCGGCAAGAAACTCGTGGTGCAAATGGTCGAGACCTTCCAGGAGGGCGGCAAACCGACCTTCGTCGAAACCCTCGACGCGGTGGAGGTGGCGAAAAAAAGCGGCATGCCACTGGCGCCGATCATGATCTACGGCGACGACGTCACCCACCTGCTCACCGAAGAAGGCATCGCCTACCTGTACAAGGCGCGTTCGCTGGAAGAGCGCCAAGCGATGATCGCTGCGGTCGCAGGCGTCACCGCCATCGGCCTGCGCCACAACCCCAAAGACACCGAACGCATGCGCCGCGAAGGCCTGATCGCCTTGCCCGAAGACCTCGGCATCCGCCGCACTGACGCCACCCGCGAATTGCTCGCGGCGAAAAGCGTGGCCGATCTGGTCGAGTGGTCCGGCGGCCTCTACAACCCGCCCGCCAAGTTCAGGAGCTGGTAATGCACGCACTCAACCTGCAAGCGAAACCGCTTTCTCTGGCTGATCGATTGGCTGATCTGGCGGTGGATGCACTGATCGACGAAGCCGATCTGTCGCCGAAACCGGCGCTGGTCGACCGTCGTGGCAATGGCGCGCACACCGATCTGCACCTGGGCCTGATGCACGCGTCGGCGCTGTCGTTGTGGCCGGCGTTCAAGGAGATGGCTGAGGCCGCCATTGAGATTGGCGAGATCAATCCGACGTTGCGTGAAAGCATTGGCCGCATCGGCCGTGAAGGCGAGCAAGCCATGCTCGCCACCACCCACGGCGTGAACACCCATCGCGGCGCGATCTGGGCCTTGGGCCTGATCGTCACGGCGGCTGCACTGGAAACGAGATCCAGCAGCGCCAGTGCTATCTCTGTGCGCGCCGCACGTCTGGCGTTGCTCGACGACCGCTACGCACCGCGCCCGCTCAGCCACGGCGCGCAAGTCGCGTTGCGCTACGGCGCCCGCGGTGCCCGCGAAGAAGCGCAACTCGGCTTCCCGGCCGTGCTGCAACGTGGCCTGCCGCAACTGAAAAAAAGCCGCGCCCATGGCCACGGCGAACAGAACGCCCGACTCGACGCCTTGCTCGCGATCATGACCGACCTGGCCGACACCTGCGTGCTCTATCGCGCCGGCGAACAAGGCCTGCAAACCATGCAACAGGGTGCGCAGGCGGTGCTCGACGCCGGAGGCAGCTCCAGCCTCAACGGTCGCCGTTGCCTGCACGAACTGGATCAACAACTCATCGCATTGAATGCCTCGCCCGGTGGCGCCGCCGACTTGCTCGCCGCCACGCTGTTGCTCGACCGTATCGAGCACGACGGCATCTTTCAGGGAGCGTTTTGATGGAAACCCTATCGTTTGAATTCCCCGCCGGGCAGCCGCCACGCGGGCGTGCGCTGGTCGGTTGTGTCGGCTCGGGTGATCTGGAAGTGCTGATCGAACCGGGGTTGGCCGGCAAGCTGACGATCAATGTGCAGACGTCGGTCAACGGCGCACAGCTGCGCTGGCAACATCTGTTTGCGCGCATGTTCGACGGCACTATACCGCCAGCCATGGCCATCGATATCCACGATTTCGGCGCAACACCGGGTGTGGTGCGCTTGCGTCTGGAACAAGGTTTCGAGGAGATCGGCCATGACTGACAGCGCAGCGCTTCTCAACAAACACAGCTTCGTCGAGCTCGGCGCGCGGCAACGGACGAAAGCCTTGCTCGACGCCGGCACCTTTCGCGAATTGCTCGACCCGTTTCAACGCGTCATGTCGCCGTGGCTCGAACGCCAAGGCGTGGTGCCGCAGGCCGACGACGGCGTGGTGATCGCCAAGGGCAACCTCGACGGTTTGCCGGTGGTGATTGCCGCCATCGAAGGCGCTTTCCAGGGCGGCAGCCTTGGCGAAGTCGGCGGGGCAAAGATCGCTGGCGCGCTGGAACTGGCCGCCGAAGACAACCGCAAAGGCCTCCCGACCCGCGCCATCCTGCTGCTGGAAACCGGCGGCGTACGCTTGCAGGAAGCCAATCTCGGCTTGGCGGCGATTGCCGACATTCACGCGGCGATTGTCGATTTGCAGCAGTACCAACCGGTGGTGGGCGTGGTGGCGGGCAGCGTCGGCTGCTTCGGCGGCATGTCGATTGCGGCTGCGCTGTGCAGCTATTTGCTGGTGACTCAGGAAGCGCGCCTTGGTTTGAACGGCCCGCAAGTGATCGAACAGGAAGCCGGGATCGAAGAATACGATTCCCGCGACCGGCCGTTTATCTGGAGCCTGACCGGGGGCGAGCAACGCTTTGCCAGTGGTCTGGTGGATCGCTATGTCGGCGATGATGTGGCGCAGATTCGTCAGCAGGTCGGCGAGTTGTTGCAGCAAGGCTTGACGGCGCAACCGCGCAGCCAAAAGGCCGAGTGGTTCCTGCAACGTCTGGCGAGCCTGGACACTGACACGCAAATCGAGCCTTCGGTGGTTCGCGATCTGTATCAAGGAGAGCGCTCATGAGTGGTTATTCATTGCGCGGTTTGAACTGGTTCAACGCCTTGTGCGCCGGTGCGAAAACCGTCGAAGGTTTGCCGGCGTCACTGCGGGTGGCGGACACGGCGCTCGGTCGCTTGCTGGCCGTGGTCGCTGACCCGGACAACCGTTTCCCTCGCGCTCGCGATGGCGAAGTCGGCTTGCTGGAAGGCTGGGGTCTGGCCAAGGCTGTCGATGACGCGATCAGCGCCGACCGTGAGCAAACGCACAAGCGTGCGTTGATCGCCATCGTCGATGTGCCGAGCCAGGCTTACGGTCGTCGCGAGGAAGCCCTCGGCATTCATCAAGCGTTGGCCGGTGCGGCAGACAGCTATGCCCGCGCACGTTTGGCCGGGCACCCGGTGATTGCATTGCTGGTGGGCAAAGCCATGTCCGGTGCGTTTCTGGCCCATGGTTATCAGGCCAACCGTTTGATCGCCCTGCGTGATCCCGGGGTGATGGTGCATGCGATGGGCAAAGCCTCGGCGGCGCGGGTGACCTTGCGCAGCGTCGAAGAACTCGAAGCATTGGCCGCCAGTGTGCCGCCGATGGCCTATGACATCGACAGCTACGCCAGCCTCGGATTGCTCTGGGAAACCCTGTCGGTGCAACAGATCGAACAGCCGACAGCGCAGGATCTGGCGCGGGTCACTGAGTGCCTGACCCACGCCATCAGCGATATCTCCAACACGGGGCTGAGCAATCGTCTGGGCGCGAAGAATCGTGCCGCGTCCAGCCGCGTGCGGGAACTGTTGAGGGCGCAGTGGTGAACACACCTCTGGCCCACGATCTGCTCTGGGGCATGACCCCGTCGCAATTGCCCGCGGATGCGCCGGGTTGGGCTATCGAGTCGCTCAGCGCCGGGCAACCGGTGGTGGTGCGCCGGGCCTTGAGCGCTGAGGGTTTTGTCGCGGTGGGTGTGCGCGGTGTCTCGCGTGAGCAGCGCTTGGCGGCGTTCATGGCGGTCGATTCGATGGTCTGTCGGGTCAGCCCCGAGGCGCTGAGTCATGTCGACAGTGAGCGTGATCTGCCCGTCATGCGCGCCCTCAAGCAGTTGCGCCCGATGCTCGATGACTGCGGTTGGGTCTGGGGTGTCAGCGGCAGTGCCGGGTTTGAACTGGCCAGCGGCTTTGCCGCGATGCACGAGGGCAGCGATCTCGATTTGATCCTGCGCACACCGCACCTGATTACCCGTAATCAGGCACGCAAACTGGTGGCGCTTTTCGATCAATCCTCATGCCGGGTCGATATGCAATTGCAGACGCCGTTCGGCGCGGTGGCGCTGCGTGAGTGGGCGGGCGCTTCGGCTCATGTGCTGCTGAAAAACGCGCATCAGGCCTGCCTGGTTTCTGATCCATGGAATCCGCAGGAGCAGGCGGCGTGAGCAGTTTGCTGGTGTTTCCCGGCCAGGGCGCGCAACAACCGGGCATGCTCCAGCGTTTGCCTGGGGAGACGCTGACCGAGGCCAGCGACGTGCTCGGCGAGGATGTGTTGTTGCTCGATTCTGCCGACGCGTTGCGCCGCACAAGGGCGGTTCAACTGTGCCTGCTGATCGCCGGGGTCGCGGCGTCGCGGCAGTTGCTGCGTGAAAGCCTCACGGCCGATTACGTCGCCGGTCTGTCCATCGGTGCTTACCCGGCAGCCGTGGTGGCGGGGGCTTTGCGCTTCAGCGATGCGTTGCATCTGGTCAGCCTGCGCGGTGAGTTGATGCAGCAGGCTTATCCACAGGGCTTTGGCATGACCGCGATCATCGGTCTGCAATTATCCACAGTCGAAACGTTGCTGGCGCAGGTTCACGGCGAGGAGTCGCCGGTTTATCTGGCCAACATCAATGCCGATAACCAGGTGGTCATTGCCGGCAGTGATGAGGCGATGCACGCGGTCGCTGAATTGGCGCGCAGCCGTGGCGCAGGACTGGCGAAACGGTTGGCGGTGAGCGTGCCGTCGCATTGTCCGTTGCTGGATGAGCCCGCGCAGAGACTGGCAGAGGCCTTCGCCAGCGTTGAGCTGAAAAACCCGAAAATCGCCTACCTGAGCGGCAGTCGCGCTCGACCGGTGGTCAAGGTCCAAGCCTTGCGTGACGACCTCGCGTTCAACATGTGCCGCGTGGTGGATTGGCGCGGCACCGTACAAAGCGCTTACGAACGCGGCGTGCGGCTACAGATCGAACTGCCGCCCGGTGCGGTGCTGACCGGGCTGGCGCGCCGGGTGTTTGAGCAGGGCACGGTCACTGCGTTTGACAGTGCTCGCCTGGACACCTTGCAGGCGCTGTTGCGTGAGGAGGGAAGCCGCCAACTCTAAGACCGCCGACTCAAGCTTCGAACAACAAAAACAACATTCGACGATGCAATTTGAGGACTACAACAATGATTATTTACGGTGTGGCGTTTCTGGCGTTTTGTACCCTGGCGGGTATCTGGATCGGTGAAATGCTGGGCAAGTTGATCGGCGTGCCGGCCAACGTCGGCGGCGTCGGTATTGCGATGCTGCTGTTGATCGGTCTGGGCAGTTACCTCAACAAATCCGGTTGGTTCAAGGGCAAGACCGAGCAGGGTGTGGAGTTCTGGAGCGCGATCTACATTCCGATCGTGGTGGCGATGGCGGCCCAGCAAAATGTTTATGGCGCGCTGAAGGGCGGGCCGATGGCGATTCTGGCGGGAACGCTGGCGGTGGTCATTGCCTTTGCCATGGTGCCCGTGCTGGTACGCCTTGGTAACAAGGAACCGGCCGCCGTCATTCCACCCAAGACTGTGGGGTAAGCGCCATGTACGAATCATTGATGAAAGTCATCACCGGTTACGGTCTGATCAGCGGGTTCCTGATTGTCGGCCTGACCATGTGGGTGTCCTACTGGATGTCCAACACCTTCACCAAGGGCCGCTTGCACGGTTCGGCCATCGCCATTTTGCTCGGGCTGTTGCTGTCGTATATCGGCGGTGCGGTGACCGGGGGCCAGAAAGGCGTGGTGGATATTCCGATGCTCTCGGGCATCGGCCTGCTCGGCGGGGCGATGCTGCGTGATTTCGCAATCGTCGCCACAGCGTTCGGCGTGAGTGTCGATGAACTCAAACGTGCCGGATTTGTTGGGGTGCTGGCGCTGTTTGTCGGCGTTGGCACGTCCTTCATCGCAGGCGTCGGCGTGGCGATGGCGTTCGGTTACACCGATGCCGTGAGCCTGACCACCATTGGCGCAGGGGCGGTGACTTACATCGTCGGCCCGGTGACCGGTGCCGCCATTGGCGCCACTTCCGAAGTCATGGCGCTGTCGATTGCGGCAGGGCTGATCAAGGCGATTCTGGTGATGGTGATGACGCCGTTCGTGGCGCCGATGATTGGCCTGAACAGCCCTCGCAGTGCGGTGATCTTTGGCGGGTTGATGGGCACGTCCAGCGGCGTGGCCGGCGGCTTGGCGGCGACGGATCCGAAGCTGGTGCCTTATGGTTGCCTCACCGCCGCGTTCTATACCGCGCTGGGGTGTTTGCTCGGGCCTTCGGTGTTGTTTTTGCTGATGCGTGGGTTGATGGGTTAAGACAGTCTGCTGTCGGGTCTGACGCCTTCGCGAGCAAGCCCGCCTCTACATGGGGAATGCGTTTTCCTGTGGGAGGGGGCTTGCCCGCGAAGGACGCGACTCGGTTTCAGACCTGCCGATTGGCATACATTCGACACTCCGCCAACAACGCCAGCAGATTCGGATCGCGCTCCTTGGCCTTCAAAAACACCACGCCAATGTGCTGCTGCAACCGGTACTTCTCCTGCAACGGGATTAGCTTCACCCGGTTCTCGTACACCGCTGCAATCCTCCCCGGCAGCAACGCATACCCCACACCGGAACTGACCATGCTCAGCAGGGTGAAGATGTCATTGACCTGCATCGCCACTTTCGGCTCGAAGCCTGCCTGTTTGAACACCCGATTGCCGTCCTGATGCGTGGCGAAGCCTTGGGTCAGGGTGATGAAGGTTTCGTTGCGCACCTCGGCCAGATCGACTTCACTGCGCTGGGCAAACCTTGAATCGGCCGGCGTCGCGAGGAAGATGTCATCGCAGAACAGCGCAATCTGCTCGCAGTCCGGGTCGTTGATGCTGTCGTCCAGTGACACCAGAATCGCGTCGACTTCCATGTTTTTCAGCTTGTAGAGCAGGTCGATGTTCGAACCCAGAATCAAATCGATGTTGAGTTCACTGCGGCGGATCTTCAGGCCCATGATCAGTTGCGGCACGGTCTTGACCGTCAGCGAATACAGCGAGCCGAGCTTGAAGCGTTCGGCAGAGAACCCGGCAGCCTCGCGGGTCAGGCGCACGCTTTCGACCACGTCCTGGATCAGCTTCTGCGCGCGCTCTTCCAGCACATAGGCGCTTTCCAGCGGTGTCAGGTTGCGTCCTTCGTGTTTGAACAGCGGGCAGCGCAGGGCGCTTTCCAGTGAATGAATGGCGCGATGCACGCTGACGTTACTGGTTTGCAACTCGGCAGCGGCACGGGCCAGATTGCCGGTGCGCATGAAGGCGAGGAACACCTCGAGTTTTTTCAGGGTCAACTCTTCGTCGATCAGCATGGCGCGGACTCTTTTTGGTATCGGCCGATTGTGCCCAATTACCACGACCTGCGCAGGCTCGTGTTTAACAGAAACATTGCGCTTTTACGCTCAAGGCCCGAGCCTTGCGCGCTGCGGTAATGAATTTGAGGTGAGCGACACATGTATCACGGGGAACGATTGAACGCCTGGACCCATCTGGTCGGGGCGGTGGCGGCTTTTATCGGCGGGGTCTGGATGCTGGTGATCGCCAGCCTCGACGGCAGTCCTTGGAAGATTGTCAGTGTGGCGATTTACGCCTTGACCTTGCTGGTGCTGTACAGCGCTTCAACCGTGTACCACAGCGTGCGCGGGCGCAAGAAAGCGATCATGAAGAAGGTCGATCACTTTTCGATCTACCTGTTGATTGCCGGCAGCTACACGCCGTTCTGTCTGGTGACGCTGCGCGGGCCGTGGGGCTGGACGCTGTTCGGGATTGTCTGGGGGCTGGCGCTGATCGGCATTTTGCAAGAGATCAAGCCGCGCTCCGAAGCGCGGATTCTGTCGATCGTGATTTACGCGGTAATGGGCTGGATTGTGCTGGTGGCGGTCAAGCCGTTGCTGGCGGCGCTGGGCACCACCGGATTTGCCTGGCTGGCCACGGGCGGGGTCTTGTACACCGTGGGGATTATCTTTTTTGCGCTCGACCATCGGTTGCGCCACGCCCACGGGATCTGGCATCTGTTCGTGATCGCCGGGAGTCTGCTGCATTTTGTGGCGATTCTGTTTTACGTCCTGTAGACGCAATCGTCGTGGGAGGGAGCAAGCCCCCTCCCATAAGGGTTAGAAATCACCCCAAAGTTGCTGGGCCACCGCCAGTGCCACCACCGGTGCGGTCTCGGTGCGCAGCACTCGCGGGCCGAGGCGCGCAGCGTGAAAACCATTGCCCTTGGCCAACTCGACCTCGGCATCGGACAAACCACCCTCAGGGCCAATCAGGAACGCCAGCGTCGCAGGTTTTGCATGGCTCACCAGCGGCTCGGCCACCGGATGCAAAACCAGTTTCAGGTCTGCCTGCGTCTGCTTCAGCCAATCGGCCAGCAACACGGGCGGATGAATCACCGGCACCCGCGAACGACCACACTGTTCACACGCACTGATTGCAACCTGACGCCAGTGCATCAGGCGTTTGTCCGCGCGTTCGTCCTTGAGTCGCACTTCACAGCGCTCGCTGAAGATCGGGGTGATTTCAGTGACACCCAGCTCGGTGGCCTTCTGAATCGCCCAGTCCATCCGCTCACCGCGGGACAGGCCCTGGCCGAGATGAATCTGTAGCGGCGATTCAACCTGGCCGGGCAACTGTTCGTCGATCTGCACCACGACGCGCTTCTTGCCGACGTCCACCAGGGATCCGCGAAACTCATGGCCGGAGCCGTCGAACATCTGCACCGCATCGCCTTCGGCCATGCGCAGCACGCGGCTGATGTAATGCGCCTGGGCTTCCGGCAGTTCGTGTTCGCCAGTGCTCAGCGGGGCGTCGATAAAGAAGCGGGACAGTCTCATGTCGGATCTCTGGAAAAATGTGAATCAGGTGGATCGGTGTCGACTTCATTCGCGAGCAAGCCCGCTCCCACAGGGAAATGCATTCCAAAATGTGGGAGCGGGCTTGCTCGCGAAAGCGGCAGTCCAAACACCGCAAATCTAAAGCAAACCGAATCAGCCCGGATCACGGAAGCCGGGATGGAAATCCTTCGGCACCGCCACGCTGACGCTGTCACGCGTCGCGATGTCGATGCCTTCGCTGGCGACCTCGGCGAGGAAGTCGATCTGCTCCGGGGTAATCACGTACGGCGGCAGGAAATACACCACGCTGCCCAGCGGACGCAGCAATGCGCCACGCTCCAGCGCATGCTGGAACACCTTCAAGCCGCGCCGTTCCTGCCAAGGGTAGGCCTCTTTGGTGGCTTTATCCTTGACCATTTCGATGGCCAGCACCATGCCGGTCTGGCGCACTTCGGACACGTTCGGGTGATCGACCAGATGCGCGGTGGCCGAAGCCATGCGCTGGGCGAGGGCCTTGTTGTTTTCGATCACGTTGTCCTGCTCGAAGATATCCAGCGTCGCCAGCGCTGCCGCACAGGCCAGCGGGTTGCCGGTATAGCTGTGCGAGTGGAGGAAGGCGCGCAGGGTTGGATAGTCGTCGTAGAAGGCGCTATAGACGTCATCGGTGGTCACGCACGCCGCCAGCGGCAGGTAGCCGCCGGTCAGGGCCTTGGACAGGCAGAGGAAATCCGGACGGATGCCGGCCTGTTCACAGGCGAACATCGTCCCGGTGCGGCCGAAGCCGACAGCGATTTCGTCGTGGATCAGGTGCACGCCATAGCGGTCGCAGGCTTCGCGCAGCAGCTTGAGGTATATCGGGTGATACATGCGCATGCCGCCAGCGCCCTGAATCAACGGCTCGACGATCACCGCTGCAACGCTGGCATGGTGCTCGGCCAGCGTCTGTTCCATCGCCGCGAACAGGTTGCGCGAGTGTTCTTCCCAGCTCATGCCTTGCGGGCGCAGGTAGCAGTCCGGGCTTGGCACCTTGATGGTGTCCAACAACAGGGCTTTGTAAGTCTCGGTAAACAGCGGTACGTCGCCGACCGACATCGCGGCCATGGTTTCGCCGTGGTAGCTGTTGGTCAGGGTGACAAAGCGCTTCTTGTTCGGTTGGCCGCGGTTGAGCCAGTAGTGAAAGCTCATTTTCAGCGCGACTTCGATGCAGGACGAACCGTTATCGGCGTAGAACACCCGGTTCAGGCCTTCGGGCGTCATCTTCACCAGACGCTCGGACAACTCGATCACCGGTTGATGGCTGAAACCGGCCAGAATCACATGTTCAAGCTGATCGACCTGATCCTTGATGCGTTGGTTGATGCGCGGGTTGGCGTGGCCGAACACGTTGACCCACCAGGAGCTGACGGCATCGAGGTAGCGCTTGCCTTCGAAGTCTTCCAGCCAGACGCCTTCACCGCGCTTGATCGGGATCAGCGGCAGTTGTTCGTGGTCTTTCATCTGGGTGCAGGGATGCCACAGCACTGCGAGGTCGCGTTGCATCCACTGGTTATTCAGGCCCATTTACAGTCTCCTCGAGGCGGCTCGCGTCAGGCGCGGGCAAACAATCGCGCAAGCCTATGCAATGCATCGCGCGGGAACAACCCATTGTGTCGATTGAGCTACTTTGTATGAGCCGATAGACGTCGCTGGCGGCGCTTTGATGGCTAACGTATTCTTCGCGGTTCTTTGGGTCGTCTGACCCGCAAAACTGCTTTTTCCTACGTGTATTTCCGGAGTTCGCTGAATGTCTGTCGGTTGGCTGCGCGCCTGTGCGCTGGTGATGTTGGGGCTGTTCAGCGTTACAGCGCTGGCCAAGGATAAAACTGCAATCGTGATCGGCGGCGGCCTGTCGGGTCTGACTGCCGCCTACGAGCTGCAAAACAAGGGCTGGCAGGTGACGTTGCTGGAAGCCAAGCCAAGCCTGGGCGGCCGTTCGGGCATGGCCACCAGCGAGTGGATCGGCAACGACAAGACTCAGCCGGTGCTGAACAAGTACGTCTCGACGTTCAAGTTGAGCACCACGCCGGCGCCGGAATTCGTGCGCACGCCGGGTTATCTGATCGACGGTGAGTATTTCTCCGCCGCTGATCTGGCGACCAAGCAACCGGCCACTGCCGAGGCGATGAAACGCTATCAGAAAACCCTCGACGATCTGGCGCGCTCGATTGACGATCCGCAGAACCCGGCGGCCACCAACACGCTGCACGCACTGGACCAAATCAACGTGTCGAGCTGGCTCGACAAGCAGAACCTGCCGGCCACTGCGCGTCAGTTGATCAACCAGGACATCCGCACCCACTACGACGAACCCTCGCGTCTGTCGCTGCTGTACTTCGCCCAGCAGAACCGCGTTTATCGCGGTGTCTCGGACCGTGACCTGCGCGCCGCGCGTCTGGTTGGCGGCAGCCAGGTGCTGGCCCAGGCTTTCGTCAAACAGATCAAGGTCATCAAGACCAACTCGCCGGTGTCGGCCATCAGCCAGGACAAGGACGGTGTGACCGTCAAAGTCGGCGCTGTGGGTTATCAGGCTGATTACGTGGTGCTGGCCGTGCCGCTGCGCGCCTTGAACAAGATTCAGATGACGCCGGCACTCGACGCTCAGCACCTGGCGGCGATCAAGGGCACCAACTACGGCTGGCGCGACCAGATCATGCTCAAGTTCAAGACGCCCGTGTGGGAAAGCAAGGCGCGCATGTCCGGCGAGATCTACAGCAACACAGGTCTGGGCATGTTGTGGATCGAGCCGGCGTTGAAGGGCGGCGCCAACGTGGTGATCAACCTGTCCGGCGACAATGCTCGCGTGATGCAAGCGTTCGGCGACAAGCAGGTGGTCGATCAGGTGCTGATTCGTCTGCACGCGTTTTATCCACAGGCCCGTGGTTCGTTCACCGGTTATGAGATCCGCCGCTACAGCATCGACCCGTCGATGGGCGGCGCCTACCTGGCCTTCGGTCCAGGCCAGATCAGCAAGTTCTGGCGCCTGTGGGAACGCCCGCTGCAACGCATAGCGTTTGCTGGCGAACACACCGACACCTTGTACCCGGGCACGCTGGAAGGCGCACTGCGCACCGGTCAGCGTGCGGCCAGTCAGGTTGAAGATCTGGCGGCAGGCAAATCGTTCGAACCGGCCAAAGTGGTTCCGGCCGCTGCAGCGGCAGGCGCAGCAGGTGCTGTGGCGGCGAAGAAGGGCAACTTCTTCAGCAACCTGTTTGGCGGCTCCGATGACGAGAAGAAGCCAGCGCCAGCCAAGGCCCCGGAACCGGCTCCAGCCCCCGTGGCTCCAGCGCCAACGCCGGCACCTGCGCCAGCTCCGGTGCAAGCGCCGAAGCCTGCTGTTGCGGTAAAAGCTGAGCCAGCGAAGAAAGCGGCGACCAAGCCGGCTGCGAAGAAGCCTGCGGCCAAAACCCAAGCCAAAAAACCTGCGGTCAAGCCTGCAGCGAAAAAGACTGAGCCTGCGAAGAAACCAGTGGCAAAACCTGCCGCCAAGCCTGCTGCAACGACCGAAACCAAGGCGCAGTAAGGCCTTGCGGTAAACAAAAAAGCGCGGCTCTGATGCCGCGCTTTTTTTGTCTGTAAGGGCCTCATCCTGAGCAGCCCGTTCGCACAGGGGTCGGCAAATAGTGCGGTCACCGCAATAACTGTGGGAACGGGCCTGTTCAGGCCGTACACGTTCGAGATCGATGGCCAACAATCGGCAACACTTTCGCTTTTAATCTTTTCTTAACACGCTACTTTCAGACTCTTGATCGTATTTCTCGATATTTCAAAGCGAAATTTTCCGCTTTAATTCGATAGATAACTCGCTAGTCTTGGTTCGCAGTTCTCACAGGATTTGGGCAATGCCGCTACGTAACTCTTCTTCGCGCTATGGTTGGGTCAGCATCTTCATGCACTGGGGCGTGGCGCTGGTGGTCTTTGGACTGTTCGCGCTGGGCTTGTGGATGGTTGGGCTGGATTACTACAGCACCTGGCGCAAAGACGCGCCGGACCTGCACAAGAGCATCGGTCTGGTGCTGCTGGGTGTGATGGTGTTGCGGGTGCTGTGGCGCTTTATCAGCCCACCGCCGCCGACGCTGCAAAGCTACAGCCGCATGACCCGCATCGGCGCTAAATTCGGCCACGGGTTTCTGTACCTGGCGTTGTTCGCTGTGATGATTGCCGGTTACCTGATTTCCACCGCAGACGGTGTCGGGATCCCGGTGTTTGGCCTGTTTGAAGTTCCTGCACTGCTCTCCGGGCTACCGGATCAGGCAGATACCGCTGGGGTGATTCATCTCTGGCTGGCGTGGGTGGTGGTAATTTTTTCCGGCCTCCATGCGTTGGCAGCATTGAAGCACCACTTTATTGATCGTGATGCGACCCTCACTCGAATGCTCGGTCGCAAAGCCTGAAGCTCAACCTCGACTCAAAGGAAAAGAAAGCATGTTGAAAAAGACTCTGGCCGCTCTGGCAATCGGTTCTGCCGTGCTGTCCGCCAACGTAATGGCCGCTGACTACATCGTCGACAAGGAAGGCCAGCACGCCTTCGTTGACTTCAAGATCAGCCACCTGGGTTACAGCTACATCACCGGTACGTTCAAAGACATCGACGGCAAGTTCAGCTTTGATGCTGCCAAGCCTGAAGCGAGCAAAATCGAATTCAACGTGCGCACCGCCAGCGTGTTTACCAACCACGCCGAACGCGACAAGCACATCGCCAGCAAAGACTTCCTGGACGTGGGCAAATTCGCTGACGCCAAGTTCGTCTCCACCAGCGTCAAGTCCACTGGCAAGAACGCCGCGGGCAAAGACACGGCTGACGTGACCGGCGACCTGACTCTGCACGGCGTGACCAAGCCAATCGTGGTCAAGGCTGTGTTCCTGGGTGAAGGCAAGGATCCATGGGGCGGCTACCGTGCCGGCTTCGAAGGCACCACCAGCATCAAGCGTTCCGATTTCGGCAAGATGATGGATCTGGGCCCACAGTCCGACAACGTCGACCTGTACATCTCGTTTGAAGGTGTGAAAGCGAAGTAACTTTCGCCCGCTACACAAAAACGCCCCCGGTCGTAAGATCGGGGGCGTTTTTTATTGTCTGCATCTCACCACGGTTCCCACAGGAGAATGTAGGCGCAGCATAAAAAATGCCCCGTCTCTTTCGAGCCGGGGCATTTTTCATGGCAGCGTTAACTCAGCGGTTGCGGGTCAGCAACGCTGGTTTTTCGCCACGCGGGCGGCTTGGCAGTTGGTCGAGTTGCTCAGGCGTCGGGAAGCGGTCGGCTTTCGATTCCTTGTGCATGATCTTCGGGCCATTGCTGCGCGGGTTCTGCACAGCCGGTTCGGTGCGTGGCTGATCGTCACGGGCCGGACGGCGGTTGCGAGAGGAGGACGACGAGGATTCGTCACGACGACCCTGGCCATCACGCGGAGCGCCGTTGCGCGGGCCGTTGCGTTTGCCCGGCGGAGTACCGGTGCTCGAACCGTTGCTGTTGCGCGGGCCGTTCTGACGACCTTGCGACTGACCGCCGCGTGGTGCGCCCGAACCTGCGCCCTGAGCCGGCGCGCCTGGACGACGGCCACGGCCGCCGGCAGGGGCTGGCTTGGGTACGTAATCAACGCGGTTACCGAAGTTATCGATATCGTCGTCAAGAAATTCGTCCGGTGCACGGTCAGCGGCCGCGCGTGGTGGCTGGCTTGGACGTTGTTCGCGGGACGCACTGCCTTCGCGTGGTTTCTGCTGACGGGCAGGGCGCTCGCCACGTTCGCCGGCGGGCTTGTCTTTGCCCTTGTCTTTGCCTTTGTCTTTACGACCGCCGCCGCCACCGCCGCCATTCGGGCCGTCACCGCGTGGGCCGCGAGGGTTGCGTGGATTGCGCACGTCCGGACGTTCACGTACTTCAGGCTTCTCGGCCTCGATGGTGCTGGAATCGAAGCCCATCAGGTCGCCATCGGCGATTTTCTGCTTGGTCATGCGTTCGATGCTTTTGAGCAGCTTTTCTTCGTCCGGAGCAACCAGCGAGATCGCCTCGCCCGAACGGCCGGCACGGCCAGTACGGCCAATACGGTGAACGTAATCTTCATCAACGTTCGGCAGTTCGAAGTTGACGACGTGTGGCAACTGGTCGATGTCCAGACCGCGAGCGGCGATGTCGGTGGCCACCAGAATGCGTACTTCGCCAGCCTTGAAGTCGGCCAGGGCTTTGGTGCGGGCGTTCTGGCTCTTGTTACCGTGGATCGCCACAGCCGGCAGGCCATGCTTGTCCAGGTATTCTGCCAAACGGTTGGCGCCGTGCTTGGTGCGGGTGAACACCAGCACCTGTTCCCAGGCGCCTGCGGTGATCAGGTGCGCCAACAATGCACGCTTGTGACTGGCCGGCAGGCGGAACACGCGTTGCTCGATGCGCTCGACCGTGGTGTTCGGCGGTGTCACTTCGATGCGTTCCGGGTTGTGCAGGAGTTTGCCGGCAAGGTCGGTGATGTCTTTGGAGAACGTCGCCGAGAACAGCAGGTTCTGGCGCTTGGCCGGCAGACGCGCGAGGACTTTCTTCACGTCGTGGACAAAGCCCATGTCGAGCATGCGGTCGGCTTCGTCGAGGACGAGGATTTCAACGTGGGACAGATCGACGCTGCCTTGGCCGGCGAGATCGAGCAGGCGACCCGGGCAGGCGACGAGGACGTCGACACCACGGGACATGGCTTGAACCTGCGGGTTCATGCCGACGCCGCCGAAGATGCAGGCGCTGACGAATTTCAGGTCACGGGCGTAGATCTTGAAGCTCTCGTGAACCTGGGCCGCGAGTTCGCGGGTCGGGGTCAGAACCAATACACGTGGCTGGCGCGGGCCGTGACGCTGGGATTTGTCCGGGTGGCCGTTGGGGAACAGGCGCTCCAGGATCGGCAGGGCGAAGCCGCCGGTTTTACCAGTACCTGTCTGTGCCGCAACCATCAGGTCGCGACCTTGCAACACGGCGGGAATGGCCCGCTGTTGCACCGGAGTAGGCTCGGTATAGCCCGCATCGTTGATGGCGCGGACTAAAGCCTCGGAGAGACCGAGGGAAGCAAAGGACATGAGTAATCCTGTTTTAGTTAGGGCTTGGCCCAATGGGAGTCTTGCCTGGCGCGAATGACGTTTAAGAGGACGCAATCCCGTCCGGTCCTGCTGCGGTTCCGAAGGCACGTCTGGAGCGCTCGCGCGGGCTGGAAAGCTGCGCTGTAGCGGGTCGAGAGGCCTGTTACGGTTCCGGGCGTCCGGGCGTGAGCCTGGCGGGAACGCAGGAGTATAACAGAGCAATCACTGCGCGCTGCTTTCCTGCTGCTCAACGGTTTTGCGGCTGGCCGAAGCAGAGCCCAACGGCGGCTCCTCGACAGGTGCCGCGCCATAGCGTGCGCTGAGTACGGCATAGGCCGGTTCTCGCTTGAACCGTTTGAGTTCTGCGCCGAAACGCTGCACCAGCAAATCCATCCCGGCATTGCGCCGAACCGCCAGAAACTGGCTCTGGCGGCTAATAACGGCAGGATTTTCACTGATCTGATCGCGCAGATTCAGCTCATCGAGCAAATGCTGGCCGACGCGGCGATCAGTGATCAACAAGTCGATACGACCGCGTACCAGCTTGCCGAAGTTGGCTTCGTGGGTGGGGGCCGGCTCACGGGTAAACAATGTTGATTCGCTGAAGTCGGGACTGTAGAGGTAGCCCGGCGAGGTGCCAATGGTCAGGCCCTTGAGTTGTTCGAGTTGGCTGAAAGGGTGCGGCCGGTCGTTGGCATAGAACATCACGAACTCGACGTCCGACAGCGGTTCGCTGGGATAGAGCAGGGTGGCGTCGCGCTCGTCGCTGTGAAAGATGTCCAGTGCGCCGTCGGCCTGGCCGGTTTCCAGCATCGACAGGCAACGCTTCCAGGGCAGGAATTGCCATTCGACTTCAATGCCCAGGCGCTTGAACACGATGGCCGTGGTTTCGAAGTCCAGCCCGAGTTTCTTGCCGTTCTCCTCGTACACGTACGGCGCCCATGGCTCGGTGACAATACGCAACTTCTCGCCTCGAGCGGCGAAGCTCAGGCAAGCAAAAACCAGCACTGCGAATAACTGCGTGATCAAAGGCATGGCCTGAGATTACGACGAGAAACACGAAAGAGCCAGAAAGTGCCTGCACAAGCTCTGTTTCGGGCCTTTAAAAGCAAAAGATCGCAGCCTTCGACAGCTCTTGAGAGCTGTCGAAGGCTGCGATCTCTTGATCTTGCTTTGCGACTTTAGCGTGAAGCTTGCAACTGCTTCAACGCGGCAACTTCAGGTTATTCCAGATCGCCAGGCTAGGTTCGGCCTGGTTCATGGAATAGAAGTGCAGCCCCGGTGCACCGCCCTGCAACAGGCGTTCGCACATCTCGCTGACGACGTGTTCGCCGAAGCGCTGAATGCTCTGGCTGTCATCGCCGTAGGCTTCCAGTTGCTTGCGGATCCAGCGCGGAATTTCCGCACCGCAGGCATCGGAGAAGCGCGCCAGTTTGCTGTAGTTGGTGATCGGCATGATCCCTGGAACCACCGGAATATCCACGCCCAGCGCCTGCAAACGGTCGACGAAGTAGAAGTAGCTGTCGGCGTTGAAGAAGTACTGGGTGATCGCGCTGTCGGCGCCGGCGCGGGCCTTGCGCACGAAGTTGGCGAGATCGTCTTCGTAGTTGCGCGCTTGCGGATGCATCTCCGGGTAAGCAGCCACTTCGATGTGGAAATGATCACCGGTTTCTTCACGAATGAATTCAACCAGCTCATTGGCGTGACGCAGCTCACCGCTGGTCATGCCCATGCCGGACGGCAGGTCACCACGCAGGGCAACGATGCGCTTGATGCCGGCAACCTTGTACTCGTTCAGCAGGCCGCGCAGGTCGTCCTTGCTGTCGCCGACGCACGACAGGTGCGGTGCGGCCGGTACTTTGACTTCGCTTTCCAGTTGCAGAACGGTGTTGAGGGTGCGATCACGGGTCGAACCACCAGCGCCATAGGTGCAGGAGAAGAAATCGGGATTGTACGTTGCCAACTGACGGGCAACGTTGAGCAGCTTTTCATGCCCAGCATCGGTCTTGGTCGGGAAGAACTCGAAGCTGTAGCGACGGTCTTGGGACATGGGAAATACCCTTGGAAACACGAAGCCTGTGAGGCTTGCGCCGCCCATGTGGGAGCAGGTTTGCTCGCCAAAGCAGTGGGTCAGGCAACATCTGTGTTGAATGATGTACCGCTTTGGCGAGCAAGCCCGCTCCCACAGGGAGAGCAGGCCGCCGCGTCAATCAGTAGCGGTAAGCGTGCGGCTTGAACGGGCCTTCGACGGTGACGCCGATGTAGTCAGCCTGTTGCTTGGTCAGTTGAGTGACCACGCCACCGAAGCCGCGAACCATTTCCAGGGCCACTTCTTCGTCGAGTTTCTTCGGCAGGACTTCAACGGTCAGGCGCTCGGCTTTCTGGGCTGGCACAGGTCGGCGTACTTCTGGCCGAACAGGAAGATCTGTGCCAGAACCTGGTTGGCGAACGAACCGTCCATGATGCGGCTCGGGTGACCGGTGGCGTTGCCCAGGTTCACCAGACGACCTTCGGCCAGCAGGATCAGGTAGTCGTCGTTCTGTGCGTCGAAAGCGCCCGAACCGGTACGGTGGATCTTGTGTACCTGTGGCTTCACTTCTTCCCATGCCCAGTTCTTGCGCATGAAAGCAGTGTCGATTTCGTTGTCGAAGTGACCGATGTTGCAGACAACAGCGCGCTTCTTCAGAGCTTTGAGCATGTTGGCGTCGCAAACGTTGACGTTACCGGTGGTGGTCACGATCAGGTCGATCTTGCCCAGCAGCGCTTTGTCGATGCTGGCTTCGGTGCCGTCGTTGATACCGTCGATGACCGGCGAAACCAGCTCGAAACCGTCCATGCAGGCTTGCATGGACGGTTTCGAGC
>NZ_JBIUWN010000017.1:0-1127 GCF_044743485.1 Pseudomonas sp. NPDC087614
GCGTCGGCGAAGGTCATCTGCTTCATCGGAAAACTCGGCGGGTGGAATCTGGGGATTTTGCCAAAATCAGAAAGTCTTTTTCAGAGTTTTCCTAGGGCTTCGGCTGCTGCCTCAAGCTTGTTGGCAGCGTCATCACCGCGGGTCTGTGTGCCTTTACGAATGCTTTCACGGCGCCGAGTCCACTCCCAGTTTTGTCCATGCAGAGTTGCTTGAGCAGACAGTCGAGCAGGAAGAGATGGTTCCATTTGATGCGCTTTTAGGGGGCGCAAAAAAACGTCTTCCGGATGAATTCCGGTGATGTCATTGGTAGTGCTGCCGAGGTCAAACCCGCGAACGTAAGGCCACAACGCCACCTTGATAGCATCCAACAGACTTGTCTTGCCTTGACCGTTGCGCGCGACCAACAAAGTCAGCTGAGTATCGAGTTCAAGTGTCAGCAATGGGAAACAACGGTAGTTTTCCAGCTCCAGCCTGATCAGTTTCACAGACTTTCCTCCATGTAGACCGATGCCAGGCTGCGGCAGTGGTGGTGTGTCCAAGGATCAGATTTGGCGCAAATTCTACTGTGATTGGAAACAGGTGCATACCTGTCCTCTATCCAGTAGTGCATCAAGGTTTGCGCAGTGTTTTCTGCCGCAAAATATAAACCGTCACCAACCCCGCGCTCGTCAACATGAACCCCCGCGCCCACGGCAGTGGCACCAGGTAGCAGGAAAACAGAATGCTCGCCCACATCAGCCCGATCGCGTAGACCTTGCCTTTGAGCGGAATGCCGTTGCCATCGAGGTAATCGCGGATCCACGGCCCGAGCCGCGGATGCTCGACCAGCCAGCGATAAAAACGCGGAGAGCTGCGCGCGAAGCAGGCCGCGGCGAGCAGAAGGAAAGGGGTGGTGGGCAGGACGGGCAGGAAAATCCCGATCACCCCCAATGCCACGCTGAGCCAGCCGATGGCCAGCAGGAAGTAGCGCAACATCAGGGGGCGGTTGCCTATGGGGTTGTCCATAGGCCGGATCTTAGTGGTGACGTGGCTTGAGGATCGCCGGTTTTTCGTCGGGCGCCTGGCACAGCAGGTACAGCGCGGTGCGGGGGGGGGGGGGGGGGGGGGGGGAGGGTGGGGGGGGGGCG
>NZ_JBIUWN010000017.1:1136-92135 GCF_044743485.1 Pseudomonas sp. NPDC087614
CCGAACCGACCATGATCGGCAGGAGCATTTCGCTGACTTCTTCTTCGGCGGTTTCGAACCAGGCCGCTTCACGCAGGAACACGCCTTCCATGAAGCCAATGCACCAGCCGCGCAGTTCGGAGTCGTCCGGCTCTTCGCCCAGATCCAGTTCACATGGCAGCTCGAACTCTTCGTCGGACGCCAGTTGGCGGGCGATGTGGGCCTTGAGGCCGATCAGCGTGGCTTCGATCTCTTCGCGCTGAGCGTCGCTGCTGTAATGCGGCTCTTCGGCGAACAGGGCGTCGATCCATTCACGCTCCGGCACTTCTTCCGAACAAATCGACAGGGCGGTCAGGTAACCGTGGGCGGCCACGTAATCCAGCGCCTCGTCATGCAGTTCGTCGGCGTCGAGGAATACTTGCAGGCGGGTCAGTTGCTCAGCGAAGGACATTACGGGGCTACCTTGGGGGAATAAACAATGCGGGAATTCTAGGCCTTCTTGCGCGCTCAAGCCAGCCACAAGGCAGATTTGCCCTAATTGGTGGAGTCTTATCAGCGGCGCCCTGTGCGAGGGAGTGCTCGGGTATACTGCCGCGTTTTGCGATCCCTGTCCGTATTGCGGCCGTCATGCAACGAGCCCTTACGTTTTGTTTAAGCAGCCCTGGCTGTCTTGAACCAGCCTGCGCAGGGATGTTTCGGTAGATTTTTGGAGTTTTTATGCTCGAACAGGCTCAACGCGTCCTCAAGGACATCTTCGGCTACGACAGTTTCCGTGGCCGTCAGGGTGCAATCATTGAGCGCGTGGCCAGCGGCGGTGATGCGCTGGTGCTGATGCCTACCGGTGGCGGCAAGTCCTTGTGCTTCCAGGTGCCCGCGCTGTTGCGCGATGGCCTGGCGGTGGTGGTCTCGCCGCTGATCGCCTTGATGGACGATCAGGTCGCCACCCTTGACGAACTGGGTGTGGCCGCCGCTGCGTTGAACTCCACCTTGAGCGCCGAGCAACAGCGCGATCTGGCGGCGCGGATCAAGCGCGGCGAAGTGAAGATGTTGTACCTGGCGCCCGAGCGTCTGGTGCAGCCGCGCATGTTGTCGTTCTTGCAAGGCTTGAATATTGCCCTGTTCGCCATCGACGAAGCGCACTGCGTATCGCAATGGGGCCACGACTTCCGCCCGGAATACCTGCAGCTGGGTCAATTGGCCGAGATGTTCCCCGACGTACCGCGCATCGCCCTGACGGCCACTGCCGACAAGCGTACCCGCGAAGAGATCGTCACGCGTCTGCATCTGCAGAACGCCGAGCGCTTCCTGTCGAGCTTCGACCGCCCGAACATCTTTTACCGCATTGTGCCCAAAGAGCAGCCGCGCAAGCAGTTGCTGGCGTTCCTGGCCGAACGGCGCAGCGATGCCGGCATCGTCTATTGCCTGTCGCGCAAGAAGGTCGAGGAGGTCGCGGCGTTTTTGAGCGAGCAGGGCTTCCCGGCGCTGCCGTATCACGCCGGTCTACCCAATGATCTGCGTGCCTTCAACCAGAAGCGCTTCCTCAATGAGGAGGGGTTGATCATGGTCGCCACGGTGGCGTTCGGCATGGGTATCGACAAGCCCAACGTGCGCTTCGTCGCCCACCTCGATCTACCGAAGTCCCTTGAGGCGTACTACCAGGAAACCGGTCGCGGCGGCCGTGATGGTCTGCCGGCGGATGCGTGGATGGCCTACGGTCTGCAAGACGTGGTGATGCTCAAGCAGATGCTGCAGAACTCCGAAGGCGATGAGCGCCACAAGCGTCTTGAGCAGCACAAACTCGACGCAATGCTCTCGCTTTGCGAAGAAACCCGCTGCCGGCGTCAGACACTGCTGGCGTATTTCGATGAAGACATGCCGCAGCCTTGCGGTCACTGCGACAACTGTGTCGACGGTGTGCAGACCTGGGATGCCACTGAGCCTGCACGTCAGGCGTTGTCGGCAATTTTTCGCACAGGTCAGCGTTATGGCGTGGGGCATCTGGTCGATGTGTTGCTGGGCAAGGACAACGAAAAAATCCGTAGCTTCGGCCATCAGCATCTGTCGGTGTACGGCGTCGGCAAGGCGCTGAGCGAAAGTGAGTGGCGCTCGTTGTTCCGGCAATTGGTGGCGCGTGGTCTGGCCGATGTCGACCACGAAGGCTATGGCGGTCTGCGTCTGAACGACAGTTGCCGACCGCTGCTCAAGGGCGAAGTCACCCTGGAGCTGCGCCGCGACCTGAAACCGCAAGTCACCGCCAAAACCGTCAGCAAGAGCCCGGCCAGCCAACTGGTGCGCGGCGAAGAGCGCGAACAGTGGGAAGCCCTGCGCGCCCTGCGGCGCAAACTGGCCGAAGAGCATGGTGTGCCGCCGTACGTCATTTTCCCCGACTCGACACTGTTGGAAATGCTGCGCAGCCAACCCACTTCGCTGGCGGAAATGGCCCGGGTCAGTGGCGTCGGTGCACGCAAGCTGGAACGTTATGGCGAGGCCTTCCTCGAGGTGCTCGGCGGCGAGGTCGAGGCGCCGAAAGCGGTGGCCGACGTGCGCCACGAACTGATCACTCTGGCCCGCGCCGGCATGACGCCGATGCAGATTGCCGGTCAGTTGCAGTGCTCGGAAAAGAACGTGTACGCCATGCTGGCCGAGGCCATTGGCAAGCAACAGTTGTCGCTGGAGCAGGCGCTGGACTTGCCCGAAGATCTGATGGGCGAAGTGCAGGATGCGTTCCTTGACGGCGAGGGCGAGTTGCCGTCGGTCGCCGAGATCGCCGAGTTGTTTGCCGGTCGCGTACCGGAAGGCGTCCTTTACTGCGTGCGGGCTGCGCTGCAATCTGAGTTTGAAATGTAAGACGGCGATTACGCCAAGCGCCATACAGTTGTAACGATTCAGTTCAGAGCGCCACTTGCCTATAGCTGCAGCTCATGCTTAGCTGACTAATAATTAGTTTTTCTCTATTACTTCAGTCTAATCATGAGTGTTTTATGCCGTTAACCGATCAACACCGCTTTGGCATGCAACTGGCCCAGATGTCTCGTGGCTGGCGTGCCGAACTGGACCGCCGGCTGGCGGGCCTCGGTCTGTCTCAGGCGCGCTGGCTGGTGCTGCTGCATCTGGCGCGCTTCGAAGATGCCCCGACCCAACGTGAGCTGGCGCAAAGCGTGGGCGTCGAAGGGCCGACCCTCGCACGCTTGCTCGATAGTCTGGAAAGCCAGGGGCTGGTGCAACGCCAGTCCGTGATGGAAGACCGCCGAGCGAAAAAAATTGTCCTCTGCGCACCAGCCCTGCCGTTGATCGAACAAATCGAAACCATTGCCACCCAACTGCGTCACGAATTGTTCGAAGGCGTCGACGAGGCGGATTTGAAGGTGTGCATGCGCGTGCACGGGCACATTCTGGCCAACCTGGAAAAATCTTGAGGCATAACCTTGTGCCGTTTTTTTGAGAGAACGCGCTGAGCAGACTATAAGAACTACTGGGCAATATCGTGTTCGTACCGGATGTGCGAACGCATAGAAGTCGGTTTTGCTTATTTAAGGGATGCTCATGCTCGCAAGTTGGCACATGGTACTGCGCGTTTGCGCCAAAGGGCTTTTGGTCGCAGGCGTGTTCGGCTATTCGACCTGGTCGCAGGCCTTGGGGCTGGGTGATATCACCGTTCATTCAGCCCTCAATCAGCCGCTCAAGGCGGATATCGCCTTGGTTGATGTCGGCGGTCTGACCCAGAGCGATCTTTCAGTGAGTCTGGCCTCGGCAGACGAATTCGGTCGCGCCGGGGTTGAGCGGGTGTTCTTTCTCAACAACCTCAAGTTCACGCCGATCCTGCATGGCAACCGCCAGATGATCCGTGTGACCTCCAGCAAACCGGTCAATGAGCCGTTTCTGGATTTTCTGGTACAACTCAATCAGCCCAATGGCCGCTTGCTGCGCGAGTACACGGTGCTGATCGATCCGCCGGGCTCGCCCGGTATTGTCCCGGCCACTGATGAGCCGGATCCGCGCGCGCAATCCTCTGCATTTCCCACTGTCGAACCGGTCACCGCGCCGACGCAGGCAGCCCAGGGCAAGCGCGAAAGTGCGCCTGTGCCAGCAACGGCAACGGTGCCTGTCAACGATGCTCTGGCCGAGCAACTGGCGGCGAGCGTGCTGCAGAACCAGCAGTCGCAAAAGACCCTCGACGAATTGAACGCCAGACTGCAAACACAAGATGTGCAAATTGCCGAAGGCAAGAAGCAGATCAGTGATCTGCAAACCCGCATGGCCGAGTTGCAAAAGGCTGCGCCTGCACCTGTCGTGTCCCCGGCTCCGGTTGCAGCACCGGTCGAATCCACAGATGACGGTTTGAACTGGCCATTGCTGGGTGGGCTGCTGCTATTGCTGGGGGCGTTGGCTGTGTTGTTCATCCTGCGTCGAAGACAGCAACAGCAACAGGGCGATGTTGCGCTGCCGCTGGTGCCTCTGGCGCCTTTGAGCCATGAGCCTGTTCAGGACGCACCCGCAAACACCGAACCTTTCAGGGCTCATGTCTGTGCCGAGCATCGTAATGAGCCAGCTGCGGATAATGTGCTGGAGGCGGTGGGCATTTACCTGGCCTATGGCCGACTCGGCGAAGCCGTTGGACTGCTGCGCGACGCTTTGAACAAGGAGCCGGATCGAATCGATCTCGGTTTGCAGTTGCTGGAGGTGCTGGGGCAGCAGGGCGACAGTACCGCGTACGGGCAGCACGAAAGCAATTTGCGCGAGCTAGGCGTGGATACTCGACAGTTGCAGGATGTCCGTGCCCGCTACCCGGCGCTGGAGAGCCCTGCGCCGGCCTCGGCAGCCGATCCGTTGGTTGCCAGCGCCGCGCCCGAATCTGCGGTGCTGGAGGATGATTTCCAATTGAATCTGGATCAGTTGTCGATGGATTCCAGTTGGGATCTTGAGGACACCCGTTCTGTGCCACCGCAGCCATCAGTTAATGAATCGGCTTTGGGCTCCAGCCTGCAGGTGTTGCCGCAGGATTTCGAGTTGCCAGAGACTGAAACCGCCGAGGAAGCGGAGCTTGAGTGGATCCCCGAGCCGGATGCGCAGCCGCTGGACGATGACTTTCTCGATGAGTTTGGCGATCTGGAACCGTCACTGGAGCCGTTGGATTTGCACATGTCGCAGCCCGTCGAGGCCGCCAGTGCCGGGAAACTCGAACAGGCGCAGACCTGCATCGATGACGGTGACATTGACAGTGCGATCGCGTTGCTCAGCGAGTTGCTCAAGGACGCGGATGAACCGTTGAAACAAACGGCCCGGACGTTGTTGGCGGGGATTCGTTGATCTGAGGCCAAGTGTGTTGACGGGGGTAATTGTTTTGACGCCTTCGCGAGCAAGCCCGCTTCCCACATTGGGCTCGTGTTCACAAAACCTGTGTGGGAGCGGCTTGTTCGCCAATTCGGTCCTTCAGGCGCCATCAATCGTTGAGAATCAGAACGTCTGCCCCAGATTCAAATACACCGCCTGCTCATTCGCATCATTCAATCCATAGCTGAAATTCAACGGTCCCAGCGGCGTATCGAAACCGATGAACACACTTGCCGCATTGATGTAGCCGCTGTCGAATTCGTTGTCGTTGTTCCATGCCCGTCCGCGTTCCAGCGAAGCCCCGGCATACAGCGGGAAGTCCAGCGGCAGATACGAGCGCGGTGTCAACCGGCGGTAGTACACCGCTCGCATCAGACTGACGTTTTGCCCGGAAATCGAGTCTTCGCGGAACCCCGACAGTTGCCGCGCCCCGCCGAGCAGGAAGCTCGACGTCACGACGCTGGTGTCGTCGAGGGTGCGGCCGTAGCGACCTCCGAGAATCAGCGTATCGGGCCCACGACTCATGGCTTTGTCGAGTTTGAATTCCCACTGCCGGTAACGTGTATCCGAGCCCAGGCTTGGTTCGAATTGCAGCAGCGTCAGGCTGACGTCCTTGCCCTCATGGGGGTAGTAAACGTTGTCCAGCGAATCATAGGAATACTTGAGCGAATAAAAGCCCTCATTGAAACTTTCACTCGGCAGGTCCTGATCGCCAATGCGCACGTCGGCCTTGCCCCAGGCCTCGCCGACGCCGAAACGCACTTCACCGTTGTTACCGATCTGTCGACCGACGTTCAAGGCCATGCCGTAGCGCTCGACGCGGTACTGGGCGATCGGATCATTGTCGAGCACCGCATCGACGTTCTGTGCTTCGAACACCACCGAGGGGGCGATGAAGTAGCGCGAGCCGACGTCCAGTGGCTGATAGAACTCGCTGTACAGTTCCTGTTTATCGCCGAACTGCGCGCGGGTCAGCCATTCGGCGCCGAGGCGGTTGATACCGTTGATGCGATAACTGGCACCGAGGTTGAAGGCGCTGTCGCCGCGCATGTCGTCCGACAGGTTCAGGCCGACCCTGAGGTAATCGGTGCCGCTGCGTTTGCCACGGGCGCTGATCACCAAGGTGTGATCCTGGCCCTTGTGCACCACGCGGTATTGCACTTGCTCGAAGTAGTCGAGGCCGTACAGGGTGCCCATGTCCGAATGCAATCGCCCCAGATCCAGAGGCTCGCCGATATGTTGGCGGATGTAGTAGCGGATCACATCGTCGTCGACTTTCGAGTTGTTCTCGACTTTGATCGCGGTGATGATCGGCGTGCGTTGACCCGGCGAGCGTGCGGCGTTGAGTTCGGCGTCCTGCGGTTCGTCGGGTTTGAGCACGGCAAGGCGCGCGTCGAGAATTCTGGTCGCGCGGTAGCCTGCGTCGATCATCTCTTGGGCTTTGCCGAAATCAGTGACGCCAAACGCAGCCAGCGAAGGCTGGATCAGCACATCTGAAGGTTTAAGCACTGCCAGTTGCTCTTCCGAGTTGCGTCGGGTCATCAGGGTGATCGACTGGTTGAGTACGTCGACCACGGTGTTCAGTTGCTTGCGGCTGCGCAGCGGCGTACCGATGTCGACCACGATGGCCACGTCGACCCCCATTTCCCGTGCCACATCGAGCGGGATATTGTCAGTCATGCCGCCGTCCACCAACAGACGACCATCCAGTTCGACCGGTGCGAACACGGCCGGGATCGACATGCTGGCGCGGATCACCTGAGGCAGGTGGCCTTTGCGGAACACTACTTTTTCGCCATTGGCGATGTCGGTGGCCACGGCGCGGAACGGGATCGGCAGTTTGTCGAAGTCGCGGGTATCGCTGGTGTGGGCCAACAGGCTTTCCAGCAGCAGCGACAGATTCTGGCCCTGAATCACGCCCAGGGGCAGACCGAGGCTGCCGTCGTCGCGGAAGCTGAGTTTCTGTTTCACCAGAAAATCGCGGTCATCCTGTTTTCGCCGAAACGGTACATCTTCCCGGGGGGGCGCATCGGAGAGTGCCTGCTGCCAGTCGATCTGCAGCGCGAGTTTTTCCAGCTCATCAATCTTGTAGCCAGAGGCGTATAGCCCGCCGACCACCGCGCCCATGCTGGTGCCGGCAATCGCATCGATCTTGATGCCTTGCTCTTCAAGTGCCTTGAGCACGCCGATATGCGCGAGACCGCGAGCGGCGCCGCCGGACAGCACCAGGCCGACTTTTGGCCGTGGTGACTCACTGGCATGGACGCTGGCGAGGGCGAACAGGGGCAGGAATCCAAGCAGCAGGCAGAACAGCAGACGGCGCATTGTGAGTCTCTGGGCAAGCAATAAAGCCGGCTATTATAGCGGCGCCCTCGTCTCAGGAGTTTCAACGAACATGACTGTCGCAAAAGCAGAAGTTGTCATCACCTATTGCACCCAATGCCAATGGCTTCTGCGCGCCGCGTGGCTGGCGCAAGAGTTGCTCAGCACCTTCGGCGATGATCTGGGCAAAGTGTCATTGGTGCCTGGCACCGGCGGGGTGTTTCACATCACTTGCGACGGCGTGCAGATCTGGGAGCGCAAGGCGGACGGCGGTTTCCCCGAAGCCAAGGTGCTGAAGCAACGGGTTCGCGATCAGATTGATCCTGACCGCGACCTCGGCCACAACGACCGTACTCAGTGAGAGGCAGCCTCGGCGGCCACGGTTTTTTTGTCGGCATGGCCGGACATGCGAGCAGACACCACGATAGCCACGATGATTAGCGCGCCGCCGATGAGCATGCGTAGCGTCGGGTTTTCATTGAACAGCAGCCAGGCCATGGTGATGCCGTAAACCGGTTCCATCGCAAATACCACAGCCGCCGTGCGCGCCTTGATCACCGCCAGACTGGCGACGAACAGGCTGTGGGCGACACCGGTGCAGAACACCCCGAGCAGAGCGATCCATAGCCAGTCCAGCGCGCTGACTTCGCTCAGTTGCGGTGCCGCGACCGGCAGCAAACACAGTGCCACCACCACGTTCTGACACAGCGCCGCCTGCACCGCTGGGATACGCCCGGAGCTGGCCCGGTTGGTCAGCGACAGCAGGGAAAACAACAGCCCCGATAAGACCGCCCAAAGCAAACCGGTGGTTGCACCGCTCGCCAGATCGAACGCTGGGGTCACGAGCACCAAACCAATGCTGACCAGCACCACTAACACTATTTCATTGGCGCGGATGCGTTCGCGGAAGATCAGTCCCTCAAGAATCACCGTAAATGCCGGAAAACTCGCGAAGCCCAACGTGGCGATCGCAACGCCGGCGACTTTTACGGCGATGAAAAAACTCACCCAGTGCCCGGCCAGCAACACGCCGCTAAGAGCGAGACGGCGCCAGTCGACGGCTTGAAGTTTCTGCCAGCCACTCTGGCTGGCGAAGCGGGCGAAAAACGCCAAGGCGAGCACGGCGAAAGCAGCACGTCCGAAGACGATAACGGCGGGCGATGCGGCGGCAAGCTTGCCGAACACGCCGGTCAGGCCGAACATCAAAGCACCAATATGCAGAGCGCCGAGGGCGGTACGCGGAGTCATTGCAATCCTTGATCCAAACACAAATTCATTGACCTATTGAACCGTGTCTCGGCCAACAAGTCTGTCGGCAAACTAGCGTCTTTTGTTGTAGGAGTCGCGCCGCAGTTGGCCGGGAGATGAGCCGAACTCTCGCAGGACGACGGCCGAGAAAGCACTCTGCGAGCTGTAGCCGACGCGACTGGCGATTTCGCCGATGGGCAGTCCCGTGTCACGCAGCATCTGCACTGCCAGGTGCAGTCGACGACTGCGGATGTAATCCATCGGCGTCTGCCCGCATTCGGCCATGAAGCGTGCATGCAGACGTGCGCTGGACAATCCGGCGACCCGCGCCAGATCGGCGACTTGAAGTGGGTAGGCGGCGTATTGCTCGATGTGTCTGTCCAGGGCCGCATAAGGCAGGCGGCGGGCTCTGAGTTCGGCGGGTTGCGCGTGATTCAGGCTGGCCAGCAGCAACACCGCGCCTTGCTGAGCGATCAGTGGATCGCTGACCGGACTGTTGGCCAGCCAACTGACCAGTTGGCTCTGCCCCGAATCCAGCGATAATCGCGCAGTCTGGTCGAGCAAACGGCGACTGGCGTCGGCATGTTCCCCTAGCGAATCGGTCAGCCATTGCCCGTCAGGAATGTCCATCACCAGACAACGACTGCCGCCCGGACTGTCGCAGGCGTGATGGGCACCAGACGGGACCACCACAAAACTTCGCTGACGCACTTGGCTGCCGCAGCCCTCGACCTCGAAATCCAGCGCGCCGGACAACCCGAAGACCAATTGAGCGTGGTCGTGGCTGTGGACGATCAGGTCGCGGGTGTACTGACGCAGGGTGAGGATCGGACGCATGGCAGGTCTCCGGGCAGGGCGTCAGTCTACACCGTCGCATTCGGGGTGCGCTGTCACAGGACTGACTCGCGCCTGTCATGGTCGATTAACCGGACGGGCGCACTCTGGCGAAAACATCGCAGAGGGTTGCCCATGACCAGCGCCGAGCTCGCCAAACCCAGCCGTAAACAACGGGTACGAACCCTGTGGATTTCCGACGTGCATCTAGGCACGCGCGATTGCCAGGCCGAGCACTTGTCGCAATTTCTCAAGGGCTACCATGCCGACAAGATTTACCTGGTCGGCGACATCATCGACGGCTGGAAACTGCGCGGCGGCATGTACTGGCCACAGGCGCACACCAACGTGATTCGCCGCTTGCTGACCATGAGCAAACGCGGCACGGAAGTGATCTACGTCACCGGTAACCACGATGAGTTCTTGCGCCGCTATTCCAAGCTGATTCTGGGCAACATCCAGTTGGTCGATGAGGCGGTGCATGTCACGGCCGATGGTCGGCATTTGCTGGTGATTCACGGCGACCAGTTCGATGTGATTACCCGTTACCACCGCTGGCTGGCCTTTCTTGGCGACTCTGCCTACGAATTCACCCTCACGCTCAATCGCTGGCTCAATCACTGGCGCGCCCGGTATGGCTATGGTTACTGGTCGTTGTCGGCGTATCTGAAGCACAAGGTGAAGACGGCGGTGAGTTTCATCAGTGACTTTGAAGAAGCAATCGCCCATGAATGTGTGAAGCGCGAGTTGCATGGTGTGGTCTGTGGGCACATTCACCATGCCGAGATCCGCAAGGTGGGGGACGTGGACTACCTCAATTGCGGCGATTGGGTGGAGTCATGCACGGCGCTGATCGAGCACTGGGATGGCACGATCGAGTTGTATCGATTGGCGGATGCGCAGGCGCGAGAGGCGCAGCTCAAGGCTGCCAACGTCGCTGAGGTCGCCTGAACGACAGAGAACCATGTGGGAGCGAGTGTGCTCCCACACCGGTTTGTGGTGTTCTCAGACTGATGCCTGTTCTTGCATCGCAGCCTTGTAAATCGAGTGCTTCGGCTCGGCGAACAACCGCGCCATCATCGGTTCGAAGAAGCTGAGCGGCAGGGTGTCATACGCAGGGTCGAATGCAGGCGCATCGTACTTGGCGCAGAATTCGGCGGTTGCCTGAAACTGCGGATGCTCCTTGAACTGCTCGCGCAGGTGTCGATCCATGCCCAGGTGATGAAAGAAGTAGTAGCCCTGGAACACCCCGTGCTTTTCGACCATCCACAGGTTCTCGGCACTGACGAACGGCTTGAGAATCGCTGCCGCAATGTCCGGATGGTTGTAAGAGCCGAGGGTGTCACCGATGTCATGTAACAACGCGCACACCACGTATTCCTCCTCACATCCGTCACGAAAGGCGCGGGTCGCGGTTTGCAGCGAATGCGTCAGGCGATCCACCGGAAAACCGCCGAAGTCACCTTCGAGCAATTTCAGGTGCGTCATGATCCGTGACGGCAACTGTCTGGCGTAGGCACTGAAATCCGCAGCGATGATCGCCCAGTCTTCCTGCGTGCCGTCCTTCATATGGGTGAAGCGCGCGTTGTCGTTCATCGGCCATCCTCAATGTTTCTTTTTTTCAGAACGCCACGCGCCCCAGAATCATGTCGCGGTACATGACGAAATCGCCAAGCAGGCTGTAGAACGGATGTTGAAACGTCGCCGGGCGGTTCTTTTCAAAGAAGAAATGCCCGGCCCAGGCAAAGCCGTATCCAGCCAGCGGCAGGGCCAGTAACAGTAGCCATGCACCTTTGGCGATGGTCAGCGCGAGAATAAAAATCACCAGTGTCGTGCCGATGAAATGCAGGCGACGACAGGTGCTGTTGTTGTGTTCGCTGAGGTAGTACGGATAGAACTCGGCGAAGTTGTTGAAACGTTTGATGTTTTCCACGACCGCTATCTCTGTGGTTATTGTTCTGGCGACGAGTTGTTCTGCGGGTAGCCTATTTGAGTCTAGAGTGATCATGGAGGGGGGCCAGTGACAATCGGCGCCACTTTAGTATCCTTCGCAAATCAGGCCGTAACAGGCGGCCCATCATGTAAAAGAAAAACGCCATGAGCGAACGAACGACTTCTGCAAGCTGGGCGATGGGGATTGTCAAAGCATTGGAGATGGACGGCCTGGATTGCCGGGTTCTGTTCAAGCAACTGGGGCTTGATTACACCGCCCTGGATGATCCGGATGCGCGCTTCCCGCAAGATTCCATGACTCGACTCTGGCAACGGGCAGTCGAGCTGTCCGGTAACCCGGCGATTGGCCTGAACATGGGCAAAGTGGTGCGGCCGGCCTCGTTTCATGTCGCCGGTTATGCGCTGATGTCGAGTAATACCCTGGCCGAAGGTTTTCAGCGATTGGTGCGTTATCAGCGCATCATCGCCGAAAGTGCCGACCTGAGTTTTCGTTTGCTTGAAGACGGTTATGCGCTGATTCTGACCGTGCACGGCGATCATCTGCCGCCGACCCGGCAAAGCGCCGAAGCTTCGCTGGCCTGTGCCTTGGCCCTGTGTGGCTGGCTGAGCGGGCGCACGCTGCACCCGGTCAAAGTACTGGTGCAGGGCGATCAACCGGCTGATCTGCAACCCTACAAACAAGCCTTCCATGCGCCGCTGATGTTCAACGCGCCGTACGATGCGCTGATCTTCGAACGTGCCGACATGGAGGCGCCACTGCCCACCGCCAACGAGGCGATGGCGCTGTTGCACGACCGGTTTGCCGGGGAATATCTGGCACGCTTTTCCGAAAGCCGCGTGACCCACAAGGCGCGCCAGGTGCTGTGCCGTTTGCTGCCTCAGGGCGAACCCAAGCGCGATACCGTCGCACAGACCTTGCACTTGTCGCAGCGCACTTTGCAGCGTCGGTTGCAGGAGGAGGGCACGAGTTTTCAGCAATTGCTCGACGATACCCGCCGCGAACTGGCCGAGCAGTATCTGGCGCAGCCGAGCATGACCCTGCTGGAAATCGCCTACCTGTTGGGGTTCGCCGATCCGAGCAACTTCTTCCGCGCGTTCCGCCGCTGGTTCGACACCACGCCCGGCGATTACCGGGCGCGGCTGTTGCAAGCGCCGAATGCGGTCAGTGACGCCAAAAAGCCGGAATACACAGCACAAACACCGTGATGATCTCCAGTCGGCCGAGCAGCATGCCGAACGAAAGAATCCACTTGGCCGCATCCGGCAGCGTCGCAAAGTTGCCCGCCGGGCCGATGGTTTCGCCAAGGCCGGGGCCAACGCCGGACACGGTACTGGCCGCGCCGGTCAACGCTGTCATCCAGTCGACACCCAGCAGCGACAGCAGCAGGGCGATCACGCAGATGGTGATGGCGAAGAAGAACGAAAAGGTCAGAATCGAACGCACGATTTCTTCGTCGAGGCGGTGACCGTTGTACTTCTGCTTGATCACCGCACGCGGGTGAATCAACTGGTTAAGGTTGGCCTTGAGCAGAATGTAGGCGACCTGGAAACGGAAAATCTTGATCCCGCCCGCCGTCGACCCGGAACAACCGCCGACAAAACCCAGATAGAAAAACAGCATCAGCGAGAAATTGCCCCACAGGCTGTAGTCGCCGAGGGCAAAACCGGTGGTGGTCACCACCGACGTCACGTTCAGCGCCACATGGCGCAATGCTTCCAGCCAGTGCAGGTTGGTGGTCCACCAGTACCAGGTCGCGAGCACCAGCCAGGTCACCAGCAACATCCCGAGCAAACCTTGCACCTGCTGATCCTTGATCAGTGCCCGGCGGTTGCCGCGCAATGTCGCCACATACAGCGTGAACGGCAGACTGCCGAGGATCATGATCACCACCACGACCCAATGAACGGCGGGTTGCGTCCATTTCGCCAGGGATTGATCGGAGGTCGAGAACCCGCCTGTCGAGATCGCCGACATGGCATGGTTGATCGCATCGAACGGGCTCATGCCGGCCCACCATAACGCCAGACTACCGAGAACGGTGATGCCGACGTAGGCGGCCACGATCAACCGCGCCACCATGTGCGAGCGGGGCATGACCTTTTCCGAGCGGTCCGAGGATTCGGTCTGGAACAGCCGCATGCCACCGATGCGCAGCAGCGGCAGAATCGCTACCGCCATACCAATGAAACCGATACCGCCGAGCCAGTGCAGCAGTGAGCGCCAGATCAGGATGCCGGGAGACATGGTGTCCAGACCGCTAAGCACGGTCGCGCCGGTGGCGGTGATGCCGGACATGCTTTCGAAAAACGAGTCGGTATAGCTGATGTGCTGGGTCAGCAGAAACGGCAGCGCAGCGAAGATGCACACCACCAGCCAACTGCTGACGGTCAGCAGGTACATGTCCCTTGGACGCAGATGAATGTGTTCCGGCCTGCCGGGAATCACCAGCGCAAGGCCGGCGACGAAGGTGATCATGCTCGCCCAGAGGAACGACGGCAGGTCGCTGGTGCGTTCGAAAATCATCAGGGTGGCCATGGGCACGACCATGGCAACGGCCAGCGTGATCAGGAAGATGCCGATGATGAAACCAATGATCCGTAAGGTCGGCAACGCCATGAAGTCCGCTCGGGCTGTAGTGTGAAGGGCGCCATTCTACCTGCGGGGCAGGGCATGTAAACCGGCATCCCGATGGCAGATGAAGCTAGAATAGCCGCACATTTTTTTCAGGAGGTGGCCGATGCAGGCTCTCGACGCTTTGCTCAACCGTGTTTCCGTTCCACGACTGGTCGAACCGGCCCCGACGGCGCAGCAGCGAGAAGCCCTGTTTGGCGCCGCTCTGCGTGCACCGGATCACGGGCACTTGCAGCCGTATCGCTTTTTGACGGTCGAAGGCCCGGCGCGCGAGCAGATGGGCGAGTTGCTGGCCGAGGCTGCGCAAATGCAGGAAGGCGAAGTCACTGACGCGATGATCGACAAGGCGCGCAATGGCCCGCTGCGTGCGCCGCTGGTGGTTGTGGTGATCGCGAAGTTGCAGGCGCACATCAAGTATCCCAAGGCCGAGCAGATGCTGGCGGCGGGGTGCGCGGCTCACGGGATTTTGCTGGCGGCTTACGCGCAGGGGATTGGTGCGGTGTGGCGTACGGGCGATCTGGCGTATTCGAAACACGTCGCCCAAGGCCTGGGTCTGGCTGAGGGGGAAGAGGTGATCGCGTTCCTGTACCTTGGCACGCCGCAGAAAGAGCCGCGTGTAGCGGAGAAGGTTGATCTGGCGCAGTTTGTCAGCGCCTGGCCGGGCAAGGCCTGATACCCCGAACGCCAATAGGTGAGCGGGCTTGCTCGCGAAAGCGGTGTGTCATTCAACATCGTTGTTGAATGACCTGACGCCTTCGCGAGCACGCCCGCTTCCACCGTTTTGATCAGGGTTGCACCACGGCTCCCGGCACCAACGGCAATTCCAGACTGGCAATAAACCCGCCCTCAGGATGGTTGGCCAGGGTCAGATTCCCGCCATGGCGCTCCGCTGCACGTTTGGCAATCGCCAACCCTAATCCATGTCCCGCCGCCGTCTGTCCCGGCGCTCGATAAAACGGCTCACCCAATTGAGTCAAATGCTCGGCCTGCACCCCCGGCCCGTGATCACGCACACTCACCACCATCCGCTCGCCCTGACGCGAGGCCTGGATCTCGATCGGCTGACCCACCGGGTTGAACCGTTGCGCGTTACGCAGCAGGTTATCGACGGCGCGTTCGATCATGGTTGGCCAACCTTTGAGGTGGAGTTGTGGTTCGGCGTCAAGTCGTACGGCCTGCTCTGGCGAGCTGAGTTGCGCATCTTTGTGCAGGGCGCCAAGCAGAGCATTCAGGTCGACGTCTTCAGCGCTGGCGTTGTCGGCATCGACCCGCGCCAGCACCAGGATTTCACTGATCAACGCTTCCAGCCGATCACACTCGCGGGTCAGGCGTGGCCAGAGTTTTTCCCGTTCTTCAGGATTGGCCCGCTCAGCCAGTGCCAGCGCAATGCGTAGCCGTGCCAGCGGTGAGCGCAGTTCGTGGGACACATCGCGCAGCAATTGGCGCTGGCTGCCGATCAAGCTTTGCAGGCGGGCGCCCATGCGGTTGAAGTCATTGGCGAGTACGCCGAACTCGTCACGACGGTTGGCCAGTTTGGCAAGGCTGTTCTGTTGATAGGTGGTCTGCCCCAGATCGTGTACCGCGACGCGCAAACGGCTGAGCGGACGGGTGATGGAGAAGGTCACCAACAGGCTGAACAGGGTCAGCACTACCAGCGCGATACCCAGCGCGCTCAGGGGCCAGAGCAGGCTTTCGCGGTGCCAGGCATCGAGTTCCGGGTGTGGAATACGGTAGATGAACAGGTACGTGTCACCGGTTTTGTCACTGGTGAATTCGTCGGTCAGACGCCGCCACGGCAGGCGTCGGTCATCGTTATTTTGCCGGGCTTCGAAAGCGGCTGCGCGGCGGGGGAAGGTGCCGCGCACTACCGGGTCGCCGGTCTCGTTCAGCACCTGAACGTCGATGTGGTACTGACGTTTGCGTTGTTCGAGGATCTTCTGGGCGGCGTCTTCGCCTTGGGCTTCGTAGCGCTGCGTCCATTCAGCGGCGAGGGTGTTAAGCCCGGGATGACGACTGAGGATCCACGCGTCCTGATTGAGCATGTGCCCCAGCAGAATGGACAGCCCGGCAACCAGAGCGATGGCCAGCCAGAAGCTCGCGAGAATACGCCAGAACAATGAACGCACAGAAAATCCTCAGAACAGACGCAATGCCCATGTGGGAGCGGGCTTGCTCGCGAATACGGTGGATCAGTCACTGAGGATGTCGACTGATATTCCCTCTTCGCGAGCAAGCCCGCTCCCACATTTGAATTGAGTGGCAACAGACCCGACGGTGTTGGCCGTCGGATCGTGGGTTACTGCATTATTGCGCCTTTTGCGGCTGTTGCGCTTTCCAGGCCTTGAATTCAGCCCATTCTGCGCGACGTTCGGCTTGTTTTTTCTGGATTTCGTCGAATTTCTTCTGTTGATCCGGTTTCAACACGGCGCGGACGTCGGATTCGGCTTTCTTGTGGTTGGCCGCCATCTCGTCTTTCATGGCTTTCTGGTCAGCCGGCGAGAGTTTTTCCAGGTATTTGTCGACCACTTGCTTACGCTCGTGCATCTGCTCGCCCATGATCTTGCGGATCTGTTCGCGCTGTTCGCGGGACAGGTCGAGTTGACTGTACGGGCCTTTGCCGTGCATGCCGTGCATCTGACCGCCGTGGCGTGGGCCATCGAGCGGACCACCCATCGGGCCACCGTCTTGCGGCATGGCCATGGCGACAGTTGGCAGAGCGGCAGCGAACATCAGAGCGATAAGAGTCTTGCGCATGGTGTATCTCCTTGTCTCGTTCCCGGTACGTTCCGGATGAGTTCAGATTACGGAGATCAAGGTCAGCGGCGGTCAGCGCTACGTAAAGCTTGGGTAAAGACGCTCTCGCGCTGACCTGACAAATCCTACAGGCTGTAGTAATAACCGCGGCTACGCAGGGCCACGATGCGCGGGCGGCCGTCGGGGTGCGGGCCGATCTTTCTGCGCAGGTTGCTGACGTGCATGTCGAGGCTGCGGTCATACAGGGTCAGCTTGCGGCCGAGGGCCAGTTGCGCAAGTTCCTGTTTGTCCAGCGGTTCACCGGGCTGCTTGAGCAAGGCTTCGAGCAAGCGGCTTTCGGAGACGGTGAGGGTCAGTTCTTTCTCGTCGATGCTGACCACGCCACGTACCGGGCTAAAGCTCAGGTCGCCCAGCTCAAGCTGAGTCGACACGGCGGCCGGGTGACTGCGCCGCAACACGGCGCGCAAGCGGGCAGTCAGTTCGCGCGGATCGCAGGGTTTGGCCAGGTAATCGTCGGCGCCCAGTTCCAGGCCGAGGATGCGATCCAGCGGCTCGCCCCTTGCCGAGAGCATCAAGACCGGTAGATCAGCGTGATCGTTGCGCAGTTGCTTGAGCAATTCCAGACCGCTGCCATCGGGCAACATCACGTCCAGCACCACCGCCGCCGGGGCGGTTTCGGCCAAGGCCTTGCGAGCGCTCTGGCCATCGTGGCAGGCACGCACCTGGAAGCCTTCCTGGCTCAGCCAACTGCTCAGGAGCTCGCACAGCTCCTGATCATCATCAATAAGTAACAGCTCGCTCATGACTCACTCAATTTAGCCATTGCCGACGTTTTCGGCTTGCACCACTGGCAAAGATACCGCAGAGCAGTGCCAATAGCGCTACCCCACCTCCGGTAATGAACCACTGCTGCTGCTCGGTCAGCATCCGCGGCAGCGGACTGGCCTGGGCTTCCCTGAGTTGCAGCTTGAGACGCTGATTCTCCTGGCGCAACCGGGCGAGCTGAGCGCTTTCGCGTTCGTTGTCGGCATTTTGCAGTTGTTTGCTCAGTATTTCTCGCTGTTGCTCGCTGGCCTTGAGGCGCTGTTGCAACTCGGTGATCTGGCTGCCAGCACTTAACGACAATGGCGTGGAGCTGCCGCCTTCGGTGGTTTCCTCACCGTGGGCGGGCGCCATGATCGACAACGTGACCCACATCAGACACAACGGACCCTTGCGCATCGCGACACCTGTTTCCAAATGGATATTGGGCAGGTTGTCGGCAGACGAACGAGAATAATGAGCGATTGAGAACGCGATGAACCGACAAGGTTCATCGCGTGGGGGGAAGAACTACGGGAGGACTTGCTTGAACGGCTTGACGATCACACTGGCGTAGACGCCGGCGGCGATATACGGATCGGCATCGGCCCAGGCTTGCGCGGCGCTCAGGGAGTCGAATTCCGCGACGATCAGGCTGCCGGTGAAACCCGCTGCGCCCGGATCATTGCTGTCGACGGCCGGGTGCGGGCCGGCCAGTACGATACGGCCTTCGCCCTTGAGCACTTGCAGGCGCTCCAGGTGTGCAGGGCGCGCGGCCAAGCGAGCTTCAAGAGAGTTGGCGACGTCGGTGGCAATGATTGCGTAGAGCATGTCAGTCCTCGGTTTTTGGTGTTTTGGTATCGGCGTCGTGCATATGACGGGACAGGTAAATAAATTGTGCGAGCAGGAACACCAAGGTCATGCCCAGGCTGCCGAACACCTTGAAGTCCACCCAGATGCTCTGGAAGGTAAAGGCGACGAACAGGTTGGCGGCCCCGCAGAACAGTAAAAAGACGATCCATGCGATGTTCAGGCGGGTCCAGATCGGTTCCGGCAAGGTCAGCGCGTGACCCATGATGCGTTTGATCAGCAAACGGTCGCCGATGAAATGGCTACCGATGAAGGCCGCGGCGAACAGCCAGTTGACCACCGGGGCTTTCCATTTGAGGACGGTTTCGCTGTGGAAGGCCAGGGTCAGGCTGCCGAACACGAGGCAGGCGATCAGGGTCAGCCATTGGCTCTTTTCCAGCTTGCGCTGTTTGATGAAAAGCACACCGTATACCACCAGGGAGCTGATGATCAGCATGGCGGTGGCGCTGTAAATACCGCCTACAGTCACTTCATGGCCAGCGAGGTCGACGACCCGCGGATCGAGTTTGTAAACGATGAAGAACAGCAGAAGCGGGATGAAATCGATGAATTGTTTCACAGTGAGAGCCAGAAGCTGGATGTGGCGGCATAATAACAAACATATGGGCGCGCGATAGCGCCAGCTGATTTGAGGTTACAACTCCCCGTGAATGTTGATTTGCACTGCCATAGCACGGCCTCCGATGGCGCATTGGCGCCAGCGGTTCTGGTTGCACGTGCGTTCGAAAACGGCGTGCGAGTCCTGGCGTTGACCGACCACGACACCCTTGAAGGCCTCGCCGAAGCGCGCGCGGCCGCCAATGAATTGGGCATGCAACTGGTCAACGGCGTCGAACTCTCCTGCACCTGGGGCGGCGCGACCATCCATGTGTTGGGCTACGGTTTCGACGTCAACGCCGCTCCACTGGTCGAGGCCATCGCCAAATTGCACGATGGCCGCTGGCTGCGGTCGGAAGAAATAAGCCGCAAGCTCGCGCTCAAGGGGATGCCTGGCGCCCTCGATGGTGCCCGACAGATCCAGCAGGAGCTGGGCGATAGCGGTAACGCGCCGGCTCGTCCGCATTTTGCTGACTGGATGGTGCGTGAAGGGTTTGTAAAGGATCGCGCCGAAGCATTTCGCAAGTGGCTCGGCGCTGGCAAGTTGGGTGACGTCAAGTTGCACTGGCCGACGCTGGAAGACACTGTCGACACGTTGCGCGCCGCCAATGCCTGGGTCAGCCTGGCGCATCCGTGGCACTACGATTTCACCCGCAGCAAGCGCCGAAAGCTGATTGCCGACTATATTCAAGCAGGCGGGCATGCGATCGAGGTGGTCAATGGCCATCAGCCTGCGGAACAGGTGGGCAGCCTGGCAATCCTTGCCCGTGAGTTCGGTCTGCTGGTCAGCGCTGGCAGTGACTTCCATGGCCCTGGTGGCTGGTCCGAGATCGGCCAGTACCGGCCGGTTCCCGAGGACCTTCCACCCCTGTGGTGTCGGTTCAAACATGACACAGCTATTGCCGCCGTCTGAACAGGTAGAGAATGTGAGTCAATTTTTCCAGATACATCCGGAAAACCCGCAAGCGCGCCTGATCAAACAGGCGGTCGAGATCATCCGCAAAGGCGGGGTGGTGATTTATCCCACGGATTCTTCCTACGCGATCGGTTGCCGAATTGGCGACAAAACCGCCATTGAGCGCGTTCGACGCCTGCGCCAGCTTGACGAAAAGCACAACTTCGCACTGATCTGCAGCGATCTGTCGCAATTGGGCAACTATGCCAAGATCGACACTGGCATTTTCCGTATTCTCAAGGCGCACCTGCCGGGCCCCTACACCTTCATTCTCAACGCCACCCGGGAAGTGCCCCGGCTGCTGCTGCATCCGAAGAAACGCACCATCGGCCTGCGCGTACCGAGCCAACCGATTGCGTTGGCACTGCTGGCCGAACTGGGCGAGCCGTTGATGAGCGTGACCCTGATCATGCCGGGCGATGAAGATCCGCTCAGCGATCCTTACGAAATGCGCCAGTTACTCGAACATCAAGTGGACCTGATCATCGACGGTGGTTTCGGCGGCATCAAGGCCTCCACCGTGATCGACCTGACCGGCGACGATCCGGAAGTGATCCGCGTCGGTTGCGGCGATCCCGCGCCGTTCATGGTCGAGGCCTGAATGTCCGCAGTGCAAACCGTTGTCGATCCCCAGGCCGGCGCCCAGCAGGAGCTGCCGTTTGCGATGGTCTATGGCCAGGCGGTCATGGAAATGCCGCTGGACCTTTACATCCCGCCAGATGCGCTGGAAGTGTTCCTTGAAGCCTTTGAAGGCCCACTCGACCTGCTGCTGTACCTGATCCGCAAACAGAACATCAACATCCTCGACATCCCGGTGGCGGAAATCACCCGGCAGTACATGGGCTATGTCGAGCTGATGCAGTCGGTGCGCCTGGAACTGGCCGCCGAGTATCTGGTGATGGCCGCGATGCTCGCCGAGATCAAGTCGCGCATGCTCCTGCCACGGGCCGAGACCGTCGAAGACGAAGAAGACGATCCGCGTGCCGAACTGATCCGCCGCTTGCAGGAGTACGAGCGCTTCAAGGCTGCCGCCGAAGGCATCGACGGCTTGAGCCGGGTTGGCCGTGATGTTGTGGTGCCCAAGCTCGACGCCCCGCAGGCTCGGGCGCGCAAGCTGTTGCCTGATGTGGCGCTGGAAGAAATTCTCATGTGCATGGCCGAAGTCTTGCGCCGTGGCGACATGTTTGAAAGCCATCAGGTCAGCCGCGAGGCCCTGTCGACCCGCGAACGCATGAGTGATGTGCTTGAGCGGCTCAAGGGCGGCGGTTTTGTGCCGTTTGTCGAGCTGTTCACCGCCGAAGAGGGTCGCCTCGGTGTGGTGGTCACCTTTATGGCGATCCTTGAACTGGTCAAGGAATCCTTGGTCGAGCTGGTGCAGAATGAGCCGTTCGCCGCGATCCACGTGCGAGCCCGAGCCGAATAACGAGTCCGAACATGAACCTGACTGAACCCCGCGAGCTGGCCCCCCTGCTTGAAGCCTTTCTGCTGGCCTCGGGAAAGCCGCAATCGCTTGAACGTCTCTACGAACTGTTCGAAGACGGCGAACGGCCCGAGCCGCCGGTCTTCAAGAAAGCCCTGGCGTTGCTCGCCAAGTCCTGCGATGGCCGAGCCTTCGAACTCAAAGAAGTCTCCTCGGGCTATCGCTTGCAGATCCGCGAGAAGTTTTCGCCATGGGTTGGCCGTCTGTGGGAGGAGCGCCCGCAGCGTTATTCCCGTGCCTTGCTGGAAACCATCGCGCTGATTGCCTATCGCCAGCCGATCACCCGGGGCGAGATCGAGGATGTGCGCGGTGTGGCGGTCAACAGCAACATCGTCAAAACCCTGATCGAACGCGAGTGGATCCGCATCGTCGGTTACCGCGACGTGCCGGGCAAACCGGCGATGTTCGCCACTACCAAGGCGTTTCTCGATCACTTCAATCTGAAAAACCTCGAAGACTTGCCGCCGCTGGCCGAACTGCGCGAGATGGAGGCCGACCCGGTACTCGATTTTGACGACGCGCCGGTGCCTCAGGGTTTGCAGGAGCTGGCCGACGCCAGTGCCGAGCCCGAAGAGGAGAAGGAGGAAACCAGTTTCCACACCTTGCTGCTGGAGCTGGACGGTATGGAGGAGGGGATCAAGACCGATTTCGATGATTTGTTGCGTGATGGCGCCGATTTCGAAGCGCCGCCGGTTGAGCCTGAGACGCAAATCACCGAGCCGGTTATCGAGGTTGAACTTGAAGCCGAGCCTGAAGCCGTACCTGAAGAGGACGTGCTGGGTGTTGCGCAAGCACGGGAAAAACTTCTCGCTGCCGTTGCAGCCCTTGAGCAGTGCGCACCGCCACCCGAGTTGAGCGAAGAGGAAGCCGAAGCCCGAGCCCTGGCTGAAGCCATCGAAGCCGAACGCCGCGAATTTGAGGATTGAACACGGCCGCTCCCCCATTGGTTCTATGTTCAGCCCGGAGAGATTGATGAGCTCAACCAAAGACCCGTGCATCAGCCTCTGCAAGTTCACCGATGATGTTTGTCAGGGGTGCGGTCGCAGCAAGCGCGAAATCAAAGCCTGGAAGAAACTCGACAAGGACGACAAACGCGCTGTCCTGGCCGAAGCCGCGCTGCGGCTGATCAAGCTTGGCGGAGCCGGTCGGCGGAAAAAGAAATAACTGTGCATTGATCAGCTAGTCTCTGATGCGCGATGGCCCACATCCGCGTATGATTCGCGACCCTTCGCCGATCCCTTCGGCCAAGTACCCAGATTTCAATGCTTCAGGCGCCGCCTGAACAGACCACACCGGGAGGTGCCCAGATGAGTGACATCAATCAGAAAGACGACCAGGAAATCGGCCCAGCAGGCGAAAAGCTGCAGAAAGTCCTCGCCCGTATCGGCGTCGGCTCGCGCCGTGACGTGGAAGCCTGGATCAGCCAGGGCCGGATCAAGGTCAATGGCAAAGACGCCACCCTCGGCCTGCGCGTCGACATGCACGACGCCATCACCATTGATGGCAAGGTGATCAAGCGTGAAGAGGCTGCCGAATCGGTACGCCGCGTGATCATGTACAACAAACCCGATGGCGAGATCTGCACCCGTGACGACCCGGAAGGCCGTCCGACCGTGTTCGACAAGCTGCCGCGTCCGAAAGAAGGTCGCTGGATCAATATCGGTCGTCTCGACATCAACACCACCGGGCTGCTGATGTTCACCACCGACGGTGAGCTGGCCAACCGCCTGATGCACCCATCCTATGAGATGGACCGTGAGTACGCCGTGCGTGTACGCGGTGAAGTCGATGACGAAATGATCGAGCGCCTGAAGGCCGGCGTGGTGCTGGAAGACGGTCCTGCCAAGTTCACCGACATCAAGCAGGCACCGGGCGGCGAAGGCTTCAATCACTGGTATCACTGCGTGGTGATGGAAGGTCGTAACCGTGAGGTTCGTCGTCTGTGGGAGTCGCAAGGTCTGGTGGTCAGCCGTCTGAAGCGCGTGCGTTTCGGCCCGGTGTTCCTCAACTCCGACCTGCCGATGGGCCGCTGGCGCGAAATGAGCCAGTACGAAGTCGACATTCTGAGTGCTGAAGTGGGTCTGACGCCGGTAGCGATGCCGCAGCTCAATGCCAAGAGCAAAGACAAGCTGGAACGCATGCAGCGCAAATCGTCGCGGCCGATGGCCAAGACCGAGCGCGTGCGTACCCTGCGTCCAGCCGCTGGCGCGCCGACCGGCCCGCGTCCAGGCCGCGAGCCGCAGATCGAAGGCGAGCGTCCGGGGCGCAAGCCAGTCGCCCGTGACGGCGAGCGCGCTCCGCGTCCGGCCAACGGTCGCACCGAGCGTGGTGAGCGTGGCGCACCGGCCGGTCGCGGTACACCGGTAGCGGATCGTCCGGCGGACACCACCAACAAGCGTCCGGCCAAGCCTGCGCCGAAGCGCCCAGGGATCAAACTGGTCGACGGTGACAAGCCGTCGGGCAAGCGTCGCGGCGCACCGGCCGGCTCTGGCCAGCGTCCGGGTTTCGGGCGCAAGAAGCCTGAGTGACCGGGTTTAGCGCCTGAATGAAAAACGCCAACCGCAGGGTTGGCGTTTTTTTTCGTCTGGCGAAAGTGTTGTGGTGCCTGCCCCGCGAAGAGACCGCTAGCAGTGCCATCAATTTCAGGCTAAAACACAAACCGTCCATCAAACACTGGCTTGTCATCCAGCGCCAACACGCCACCGGAGAAGATCAGGTCCAGGTGATGACTGCCCTTGGCTCCACCCCCAAGCCCAAGGTGCAATCCACAATGCCGTTCTTCAAACCCGGCATTGCGCGCATACAGTGTTTTCACGCCTTCGTTGGTGCCAATCCCCAGCTCCTCGATGCGCCGGTTCGACGGGTTCGCGTCCAGGTACTTGTTGAAATCATGCTCCAGCCCCGGCACATCGGTGGCGATGCGGCTGATGGTCGAATTCTCGATCCACAGTTCCAGCGGTGATTCCAGTACCCCGTACTTGCGCGCAAACGGAATGGTGCTGAGGAAGGTGCCCTTGAACTTCACATGACCGTTAATGGCTTCGCTGTGGGTGGCGATCTCGCCAGGCGCCAGATCGAAGTTGCCGACGCCGTTGATGTCGGTCCACTTCTTGATACTGCTCATGGGCGCTTCGAACCATGAGCCTTCATCGTCTTTGAAACTCAGCGTCGTCGCTTGGGACATGCGTTGGATCAAGTGGCTATTGAGCCCGGCAATGCGCCGTGGCGTGACACTGAATGTGTCGTAGAAATAATCGCCGTAATCCTTGAACAGCAGCGACTTCTTCCAGTTCTGCGCCATCACCGCTTGCAGGGCGCGAACAAACTCCGGACCGTCGGGGCGCGGGTTGGGCAGGGTGGAAGAGTCGTAGAAGAAAATGTACAGATCGCTGTCGGCAATCGCCGAACTCAGCGCTGCGCTACTTTCCAGGTCCAGACGTCGGGCGCTGAACCTGAAGCGTGAATGTTCGCCGGCCTGTTCGGCGATGGCGCCGGTGAGGGCTTGGTAATCGGCAGTGTGCCCGAGCAGAATCTGCGCCGAGTCGAGGTCGGCGAGGGCCGGGTGATGTTCGAGGTAGTAAAGGAAATGCGAGATCGCGCGTGGCTTATCCATGAGTCCTCCCTGACTGACCGTGAAAAAAGCGGCAGGCACGATCGGCCGGATCGTGTCTGCCCAATGATGTGTTACAGAGGCCACATCGCCGTGCCGAACGGCACGACCGCGTCGGCTTGCATCATTTCCACGGCCGCTTCGTGAGTGGGGGCTTCAAACCATTCGTCCAGTTGCAGTTCGGTATCCAAGTCTTTTTCCAGTGCTTGCATGGTCGATCTCCTAGATGACTTTCATGGTTGTGACTGGCCGGTCAAGTTGGCCGACAAGACGTGAAGAACCTAGTTCAGGGTTTTTTGTAATGCAAAAAATCATCTATTTAATTTTTAAATAAACTTTTTATTCTGTTTCTGAATGAGGTTTTTCTTATTTCAAAACAAAAAACTAGATGGCTTTTTTCAAGAGTGAGCGAGCCACCGTCAATTTGCAGGCGACCTACGGAATTGTCTGAATTGGAAATTTTACGTTACGCCTTGTAAGGAAATATTTACGAAAAGGGCGACCAAACCCAGTGAAAGTCCCCCCACGTCGCTCGTGTAAGGAAAAGCTGCCGGAAGTTGCCCGGTCAGGTGTTGCACAAGGCTCTGGCCCGCTTGTTTCAGCGGCGTTTGAAGGGTGAGATGCGCTCCATGCCTGTCGTGCAGGCGCATAACAACAAGGAGGCGCAATGAACGCCGTGACTGATTTCCACCTCTCACCGTGGGACGGTTTTCCACTCGTCCCCGTCGATGGCCTGCAACGGCCTGACTCATTTTTTGCAGCCGGCCTTGCGACTCGAGGCGGACACGTGCAATCCCGGCAACCGACACGCTGATCCAGCGGAGTCTGGCAGCAGGGGGTTAGCGGTGTACAATGCGCCGCGTTTTAACTGTGACCCTCTGCGTAATCGCGCAAATCTCAAGGCTATCTGCCTTGTTCACTCCGCCGCGTCACAAGCGTGTCGGGTTCGATTTCGTCACAGATAAAAACAAACAGGTGACGCATGACCGTTGTAAAAAAGCTGAACTCCTGGTGCCTGCGCTGGGGTTTGATCGGGGCTGCTTGAAATCGCAACCTTGCAGCAACGTCTACTGAACATCATCAAACCTTGCGTGAGACCTTTTTCATGAGTGGACAACCCTCACAATCAGGCGAGCTGAAACGCGGCCTGAAAAATCGCCACATTCAACTGATCGCCCTCGGTGGCGCGATCGGTACCGGATTGTTCCTCGGCTCGGCCGGGGTGCTGAAATCCGCCGGGCCGTCGATGATCCTCGGCTACGCCATCTGCGGCTTCATCGCCTTCATGATCATGCGCCAGCTTGGCGAGATGATTGTCGAAGAGCCGGTGGCCGGTTCCTTCAGCCATTTCGCGCATAAATACTGGGGCGGTTTCGCCGGTTTCCTGTCGGGCTGGAACTGCTGGATTCTGTACATTCTGGTGGGCATGTCGGAGCTGACGGCGGTCGGCAAGTACATCCACTACTGGGCGCCCGACATCCCGACGTGGGTTTCTGCTGCTGCTTTCTTTGTGCTGATCAACGCCATCAACCTGGCCAACGTCAAAGTATTCGGGGAGGCCGAATTCTGGTTCGCGATCATCAAGGTCGTGGCGATCGTCGGCATGATTGCGCTGGGCAGCTACCTGCTGGTCAGCGGTAATGGCGGCCCGCAAGCCTCGGTCAGCAACCTGTGGTCCCACGGTGGTTTCTTTGCCAACGGTGTCAGTGGTCTGGTGATGGCCATGGCGATCATCATGTTCTCGTTTGGCGGCCTGGAAATGCTCGGTTTCACCGCAGCCGAGGCCGATAAACCGAAAACCGTGATCCCGAAAGCAATCAACCAGGTGATCTACCGGATCCTGATTTTCTACATCGGCGCTCTGGTGATCCTGCTGTCGCTGACCCCGTGGGACAGCCTGCTGGAAACCCTCAACGCAAACGGCGATTCCTACAGTGGAAGCCCGTTCGTACAAGTGTTCTCGATGCTCGGCAGCAACACCGCCGCCCACATCCTCAATTTTGTCGTGCTGACCGCTGCGCTGTCGGTTTACAACAGTGGTACCTACTGCAACAGCCGCATGCTCCTGGGCATGGCCGAGCAGGGTGATGCGCCCAAAGCCCTGGCGAAGATCGACAAGCGCGGCGTGCCAGTGCGTTCGATCCTGGCCTCGGCGGCGGTGACGCTGGTGGCGGTGTTGCTCAACTACCTGATCCCGCAGCATGCGCTGGAACTGCTGATGTCGCTCGTTGTGGCAACGCTGGTGATCAACTGGGCAATGATCAGCTTCTCGCACTTCAAGTTCCGTCAGCACATGAACAAGACGAAGCAAACGCCGCTGTTCAAGGCGCTCTGGTATCCGTACGGCAACTACATCTGCCTGGCGTTCGTCGCGTTCATCCTCGGCGTGATGCTGCTGATCCCGGGTATCCAGATCTCGGTGTACGCGATTCCGGTGTGGGTCGTGTTCATGTGGGTCTGCTATGTGATCAAGAACAAACGCGGTGCGCAGCAGGCGCTGCACGCGGCGGGTTCTGTCGCAAAGTAAGCGAAACGTAAAAACAACAGACCCGGCCAATCGCCGGGTTTTTTGTGTTCGCTGTTATACGTAATCGGCGATGGGATACGCCGTACACAATGCCTCGGCTCGTAAACGGAATTGCTCCCTCAGCGCGGGTTCCAGCGTGTATTCGCGCTCGCCGAGTGGCGTCACCTTGCCCAGAATCTGGCAGATCAAACCGACGACTTCACGGCATCCCTGGCGGTCGATGTGACGTTGCGCCAGAGAGCCGGTGCCAATTCGCAAGCCACTGGTAATGAGTGCCGGTCGAGTCTCGCCGGGTACGCGGTGTTTGTTCACGATGATCCCGCAGTGCTCCAGCGCTTTTTGCGCAATGGCGCCGGTGACGCCATTACGCAAGCGAATCAGTACCGTGTGGTTTTCACTGGCGCCGCCCACGACGTCGTAATCATGGGCTTGAAACGCACTGGCAATTTCATCTGCCGATCTGCGAATCCGCGCCATGTAAGCGTCGAACTCTGCAGACATCGCATAGCCCAGCGCGCAAGCCTTGGCTGCGATCATGTTGACGGCTGGCGCACCTTGCATTTGTGGGAAAACGGCTTGATCGAGGGCGTGACGGAAGGTCACCCGCAGGCCGGGAACCTTGGTGTTGGCGTCTCGGCCCGAGAGGATCAGGCCGCCGCGTGGCCCCATGAGTTGTTTGTGCGTGCAGGTTGTGGTGATGTGGGCTGCGTCGATCGGACTCGGGTGGCGCCCCGTGGCAACCAGTCCGGCGATATGCGAAATGTCAGCGAGCAGGATCGCCCCGGCTTCATCGGCAATCTTGCGCAAACGCTCAAAATCCACAGCCCGCGAGTAGGCCGTTGCGCCGCACATGATGATGCGCGGGCGGTGAGCAAGCGCCAGGCTGCGTACTTTGTCGTAATCGATGACGCCGTCTGCTGTCGTACCGTACTGGATCGCCTTGTAGTAAGCGCCCGAGAACGCTTTGGCACTGCCATGGGTGAGATCACCGCCGTGTTCGACGGCCATTCCCAGCAGGGTATCGCCCGGTTCAAGCAAGGCAGTGAGCACTTGGTAAGTGGCGGTCGATGCCGAGTGTGATTGCACGTTGGCGTATTCGGCGCCGAACAGTTCCTGTGCTCTGCGGGTGGCGAGTGATTCGATCAGGTCGGCGTTCTCGCATCCTGCGTCATGGCGCCTGCCGGGCATACCCTCAGCCGTGACGTTGACCAGCGTCGAAGCAGATGCCGCCAGGGTGCGAGGCGTGACGGCGCAGGAGGAGGAGGTCAGCGACAGCGTTCGGTGTTGACGCGCGACTTCGGCGTCGAGGATTTCAGCGAGTTCGGCATCTTCCGCTCGAAGATCCGCCAAACCTCTTCGCAGTAAGTCGGATTGGTTCAAAAGCGGTTCAGTATTGACTGCCATTACTTGTATTCCTTCCTTGGTTTCGCGTGTGTGCATACGTCCATGCGTTGCCGAACCCGATACAGGTAGATTCCGTGTTCTGGCGCCAGTGCGCGCAAAACCAATCCCTGTATAGACAACCCGTTTTCCTTCATCGCCACTCACTGGTGGAGGAGGGGAGGCTCGACGCATCATAGGTTTTTCACTGAGGAACGCCAGAGGAATTAATCAAAAAAGTGAACATTGTTCAAATAAAGTGATTCTTTTTACGCGAGCATAAGGTGTAAAACAGCAGGTCGGGAGCCGTGGCTTTACGAGCATCGCGTGTGAGGGGAAGAGTTGACGAATCGGTACAGATTGCGAATTGATCGTGCTGAGGTGCACCATGCTTTGTTCGTCACATGACTTTTGTATCAAAACCAAGGATGGAGAATGCTATGATCTCTCGCGGTTCTAATACCCCGTTCAACTGTATTCATAGTTTGCCTGTGTAGCCACTGAATAGTCATTCTTGGCGTGTTGTTAATTGCCTGTATAAAAAATGGTAAGCCTTTTATGCACAGAAGAGAAAGATCGGAGAATCTGAAAAACAATATCAAGTACTTGATAAAGAGTCGTGGTGAAACACAACTGTCGCTGTGCAATTCCAGTGGTTTGACCAGAACGACTATCTATAACATTCTCGAAGGTAAAGTGGTCAATGTACAGCAGTCCACCGTCCGTAAGATTTCTGATTTTTTCGGTGTTTCTTATGGGGAAATAGAAACGATTGATTTTGAAGAAAAAGAGATAATAGAAAGCAGTGTCTCTCCGCAAGGAAACATGAATCCGGCAGCGGTGCCGGTCATAAAAGAAAGTCTGGTGCTCGAGAATCTGGATAAAAGGATTGGCGAATTGGCCACCCTTTATCCGCTGACTTACTATTTTGGTACATCCTTTAACTTGATCGGCGTACTTCTGGAAAACGAGATCAGTGGCATGAATGAGCCTGGCGATTTATTGATCGTGCAGAAGGGGGCGTCGAGCAGCGACAGGGAAAAGCTGGTGTATGATAAAAACACGAAAAAGTTATTTATAACCAATGAGGTTGATTTTGATTTGGTTTGTGTTGTTGGGGATATAATCGAGGAACGATTTAATGGATTGCAGCATTGGAAGGGAAAACAGTAAGTACAAGTTGTTGGGGTTTGAAAATGGAAAAAGCCTGGCCGTTATTATGGTTATTGCTACAGGCAAAGTCATTAAAATAAAGCTGAGTGAAGTGTTGAGTAGTGAGATTATGGATAATCTAAACAAGATAGAAATGAAAAGCCTCTACAAAAAATTTTATTCCCAGGGTGGTGCGCTCACTGCCTATGAGATAAATGACCGGCATGAGAATTCATGGATGATCTATATCATTATGAACCTGATGCTGTTTACCCTTTATATCTTCACCAGTATTGCTGCAACAAAGCCGATTTATCTGGAATATTTTGATATTGTCGTAACGCCGGGCACCTTCCTTTATCCGCTAACGTTTCTGATCGTTGACTTGCTGAATGAGACGTTCGGTCTCAGGCTTGCGCGAAAGGCGATCCTCTTTGCTTTCATCAGCAATGCGGCCATTATCATTTTGCTGGCGATTACGACCCATCTTCCCGGGCTGCCGGGTTGGAAACTTGATGGCGCTTACAATGATGTGATCAGTCAGTTATCGGCAGTCCTGGTAGCGTCGTCTGTATCGTTTCTGGTTTCCGAGAATATAAACTCCTATCTGCTGTGCAAAATAAAAGAGCTCACAAATTCCAGATTTCTGTTCTTGCGAGTGTTTTTAAGTACGCTGTTTGCGGTGATCATCGACAGTTTTCTTTTCTGCTTTATTGCCTTTTACGGCGCGATGGAGAATAGCGCGATACTGGGCATGATCTATGTTCAGATCGCGATAAAGGTCGGATTCGCTTTCTTTAATGTCTTGCCTGCATACGGCGCTAGGGCATTGTTCAAGAAGTATTTAACGGGGGCTCAGGCGCAGTAAAATAGTGGTAGCGCTCACCGGGATGTCGTCACCGCCGTCCTTGGTGAGCGCTTGTTACTGTGGTTTACTTTAAATTCAGTTTTGCTTTCAGGCTGTGCGCCACCTGCGCTTTGTTATTCAGGAATTCATTCAGCCCTTTCGCGCGAAGATTACAGGCATCACAATCAGAGCATCCACTGCCTTTGATGCCGTTGTAACAAGTCAGTGTTTCTTCGCGAACCAGATCCAATTGATTGTGGTAATCAGCCAAGGCCCAGGTTTCTGCCTTGTTCAGCCACATCAGTGGCGTTTCCAGTTGCAGTTTATAATCCATGCCTAGTTCAAGGGCTTTATTCAGGGCCTTGACGAATTCATCTCGACAGTCAGGGTAGCCAGAGAAGTCTGTCTCACAAACACCCGTAATGACCGTCTTGGCTTGTACCTGATAGGCGTAGATAGACGCCAAGGTCAAAAACAGGATGTTTCGTCCTGGCACGAAAGTGCTTGGCAGACTTTCTCCAGAACTATTTACCGTCGGGACCGGAATGTTGTCGCGTGTCAGGCTGCTGATGGCCAATTCATTGAGCAAGGACACATCCAGCGTTTTGTGCACGGTCACACCGAGTTTTTTCGAAAGGTGCTGAGCAACTTCAATTTCCGCGTGGTGACGCTGACCATAGTCAAACGTGATGCAGTGGATTTCATCGTAGTGAGTCAGGGCGTGGATCAAACAGGTGGTTGAATCCTGTCCGCCGCTGAAGACGATAACTGCTTTGTTGGTCATGCTTATGCTTCCTGCATTGATTTGGTAAGTGAAACGGTTGGAATGGTAACTCGAAAGGGCTCTTGATATAAGCGCAAGCCCGATGCTGGCCATCAAAATGCATTAGAAGTTGCGCGTGCGGGCATGAGATCGTTTTCTGGCTAATCAGGGTATCCTGCGCACTCTGAATACGGACGCTTTTCCATGCTGGTGATTTCCAATCAGTTATTCGCCTTTATAGAAGACGCTATAATGCCCTTTATATATGGGGTTTAGCTGTCTTTGAGGGGGGGGGCGCTGCTTGCTGAAGCTTGGATTTTTCCCGTTTCGATCCCGTATCTTTTCTATATCACGGTCAAACACACAAGAGCTGCATTGATCTGCGGTTCAGCGACTGCATTGTTGGTTATCATCATTCTCCGAACCCTCAGACCTTGATCGTGCGTCCTCCTAAGGGGAAGGTTGGCAGTTCGAACCTGCCCTGGGACACCATATAAATCAAGGCCTGCAACGAAATTCACTCTCCACTAAAAAACTTCATGGGTGCAGGGTGGGTGCAAACGTATTGCGTCAGGCAAAAGAAAGCCCCACTCAGGATCTACTGGTGGGGCTTTTTTATGGCGCTTGTATCTACGGGATTGTTACTGAAAGTCCAGAGTTTGGACCTGGTGGTAGACCTAAAACGGTGTCGATCCCGGTCGTCGCCCGTAGATCATCGAGTAGCTGCTGCGGATTAAATTTCTTACCAATGATTGCTTGAGACTCTGGGCGAGGGTTCGCAGAGGGGCGCGCTCGGTAAGCGATTAGGTAAGGGACATCTTCGGCCAACGCTTTCAGGCACAACCCTCTGATGTAAAAACGGTTGAACTCGCCTTCCGCAAGCGTATCTGGAGCTGTAACCGGGATTTGCGCTTGGGTGAATCCCCCGCTCGGCTTAGCGCGATTTTCGTGGCTTTTGAGAAGCCTGCGCTCCCTGATTTGATTTGCTAACCAGACATCGGAGTGGTTACCTGCTGCCTCTTTGAGAGTGTCTGGCCAGAGCTTGATACCTTCATCATTCAAGCGCGGGCTTTTGTAGATACTTCCTTTATCTAAATCGAATGTCACTTCTTGGACCATATTTGCGCGAACATCCGCATCCATGTCCCTGTACTCAAGACCCATGATTTCTTCCCTTCATTGTCCATCGCGGGCAAGACCTTGCCCTCTTGAGGTAAAGGCGTAGCGTCCATCAGCCAGCCTAGACATCGTCCACTGCGTCACCACTCCGGCGCAGTCGATTCGACGCTAGCACTTTGATGGCGCAACCTTCAACAGGCTCAGGTCAATACAAATCAAGGAAGTGTTGCAAGGAGTCTCTTAGGACGCGGCCACATCTCTAATGCGGAGTACGGTCGTGGTCGAGCAGTTTGCGTGCCGTGCCGTCGCGCGGATACCAAGGCCGGCGTTGAGTAGTTCACTCACACGCCTGTGCAGGTCCGCATCAACTGGGCGCCCCTGGTACTTGCCGGCGGCTTTGGCCTTCTCGATACCCTGAGCCTGGCGCTCACGACGCTGCTCGTAATCCTTCCGTGCGATCGCGGCCATCATTTCCACCAGCATCGAGTTGATCGCCCCTAACATCCGCCCGGTGAACTCGTCGCCCTTGGTGTCCTGCATCCCCTGGTGGGTCGTTGGCAGGTCGAGCGCGACGATGCGCAGGCCCTTGGAATCAATCGCAGCCTTGAGCTTCTGCCAGTCCTCCACAGGAAGGCGCGAGAGGCGGTCTATCGACTCCACCAGCAGCACGTCACCCTTACGTGCATCTTTGAGCAGGCGCAGCAGCTCAGGCCGGTCTGCGGTCGCACCGCTGGCATTCTCCAGGTACACACTGGCAATGACCTTGTTGTGATCGCTGGCGAACTGCTCGAGCGATTTCCGGGCGCGGGCTGCGTCCTGCTCTTCAGTCGATGCTCGGAGGTATGCGCGGATGAACATGATGGGGGCCTGTATCAGTTAGGGTGTTCTCCTAATACTGTTTCACTTTGGGTGTTACTTATCAAGCGAAAAGACTGAAAAAGGCAAAATCTGCCCGTATCTGGATAGGCATACGTAAAAACTGGCCACGAAAAATCAGCATGAAAAAACACTTATCTCCTCCCGACGACATGGTTATGTCCAGTTTTTTGCAAATCAGAATGAAGTGCAACGATCCTGCGGGGCGCGCTGCACACTGAGGTGCGGAGCTCCTCGGCAGTTCTGTTGCTCTCAACCAAGCTCAGGAAGGACTTTGATAGAGCGGGAGAGATGTACTTGGATATCCAGGAACACCAAAGCTTTTTATCAAACTACGACGGCCATCCATGATCTCCGAAATTTGTTTGAGGTACTGTCCCAATCTCCTTGACTCATCATCATAACCGCGCCAAAAAAAAGGCACATGTTCGCTGGTAAGGCTTTCAATAAACGTGATATGAGTCAGCGCGAGAAATATCCTGAAGAAATTTGTTGCGCGATTAAAGTTGTTTCCCAGCATGTGAACTATTATGTGTCTATTGAATCCCTCGTTGTGCGATTCTGTAGGTTTGTAGAGAACGTTTTTAAAGAATAGTCTAAAACAATTTATAACATCTGATTGTGGGCATATGTGTGTGTAAAAATCTACTTCGATGCTGTCGATGCCATACATCCCGGGGTGCCAGTTATAGTCGCTAACACGGCGACTTCCCCAGTGTTTCAAGATGGCTCTAAGCCTTTTCTCGAAAACAGCTCCGCTTACATTACCCTTGTCCTCATCTAGTACTAGATTTTGTAGGTTGCGTAATCCACCCTCAAAAACAGGGATTAGGGACATTATTGCCGCATGATCAAGCCCCATATAAAACGACTCAATTGCCTCAAGGATTATTAGGCGATAGTCCTTAAGTGCTTCGCTTTTTGAAAAATAATTCAGGAAGTATGCAGCGGCTAGGTCTATTTCAAAAATATCATAGAGCCATTTTTCCACTGCAGTATCTGGGCTTTGTGAGGTTATGGCTTTATGGAAGCTTTTCGACATATCCCCTTGCCCTAAATATAGAGGGATAGGAATTCCATAGGGGAGCATGCGGGATTGAATGCTTGTTGCTCTTCCCCATTTGATGTTGAAATGCTCAATAGGGTGTTTTAGTAGTAGGAAGTTACTTTCGTCGATAGTTATCTTGAATCCAGGTTTGCCTACGTCAACTTCTTCGACAATTACCGATATGCCTTCGCGACGCTTGAAAGTCTCAATAATCAGCGAGGCGTTCAATTCAGGCGCTTTGTAGAGTTTCTTCAAAGTCTTCGTGTAGTCCATTTCGTCCATGCCTCAAGGAGTCGGTAGCATTCTGAAGCCTTCCGTAAAAACTGCCTACTCAAAAAAAAACTGCCAAAAAAGCACTTATCCCCCTCCCGCCGACGCGTTCTGTGTGATTTTTTTGTGCAAGTCTCAAGGTAGTGCAATCAGGGTTCTAGCCCAGGCTGGCTGCGGGGCTTCCCAGGCAATCGCTCTTTTCATTCTGTGCAAGGTTTTGCAAGGAAATGCATAACCAATGCACTGGCAACGCTCCAGTCCTGACGGCGTTTCAGGTCACCAAACCCAATTGCAATAAGGGTGCCCCCTTGTTTTCTGAAAGTGAACAGATTGTTTTTTGGGGTTGCATTCATCATGCGGTGGGAGCGAATGGAAAGCGTGCAAGCCATATGGAGCAAGGCTTTCAGCCCGTTTTTTGGATTTTGTCGATTGCATTTCTCTTCGTGCGAGCGCCTGCGGTGGTGCAATCGAAAACACAGCTATCGCCCATTTCGGAGCGGGCCTGAAAACAGCTTTGTTTGAGAGTCTCCGGAACAGGCAAAGTCTTGCAGGCGGGGTGGAAGATCGAAGGGGGGAGTGAGGCCGCTCGGGCGGCGGCCTTACAGGATGTCGCTATCGTATCGTTCTGTGTTGGGTGCGCTGATGCCAGCTGCGTGGTTGATGAGGGCGAGGGGTGTCCGGGGACCGGAGTGCCACCGAACCATCCTCATCCTCTGGCTGATTAGAGTCCTTTCCACGTCCGACCGGCGCTGGCCTCCAGCGATCTGTTGCAGATCCTGGAATGTCAAAACTCCCGGCGTCTCGTTGAGCACTTTCAGCGATCCACGTTTGCTTTCTTAAGTCTCAGCAATTCACCGGGTGTGTTCACTACTACTTCTTTCGACACGGCGGGCGGCATCGTTACCAATGATGGTGCCAGTGCGCTTTCCTCATCATCGCCAAACAGTTTCTCAAGGTCTTTACCGAAAGCCTTCCAGGTAAGCTCATTCGTTTTTGCTTGTCTCTCGCGCATGCTATTACAGCCATGCAATAAACCATCGTGCTCTTCAAGACTTCTGAGGAACAATGCGCGGGACAAAGCGAACATTTCCAACAAGCTTTCCCGCATACCGTCTTGAGCAAATATTTTTGCAAGTTGAGTTTGCCAATGCGCCTTGTTAATCACGTTAGGAGCACCTGCCAGCTTTATTCGAGCTTCTGCTACTCGAACAATTAAGTTATTTTGAAGGCCGGTTCTTGCTTCGGCGGTGACACGTAGCGCCTGAGCATCCTTCCTGAGTTGGGCGCTACGTTCAATTTCTTCATTGATTTTATCCTGGTCGATGGTGGCAGACTTCGCTAAGTCATTCCAAGACGCATCGGTACGTTTGGCTTGCCCTTCCAGCTCAGAGGCTTTTTGATTGATCCGTTGGCTTTCCTGTGTCACTTTGGCGAGCTGATTTTGCAGGGCAATGTAAGTTTCTTTGTCGGCGTCAAAACAAGCCACGAGCTCCCGTAGTTCTGGTGCTAGGTTGGCTCGATCAATAGTGGTGAGTTGCATGTCAATGTTCCTTAGTCATTTAATTAATGTTGGGGCGTCAAAGTGTGGGCTACGCTAAAGCACTCGTTTGCCCGGCTTGGATTTGTTAGTCAGCTCTCGACGTTCTCTAGCTTCATTCGAAAAAAATATCATCTTCCGCTTCGCTCGCTCCAGGTTGGCTGCTAACGCCTTACTACGCAGTTGCGACGGCAGTGGCACAGATGCAGTACGATAGGAGGCTTTGTTGGCCCGTTTGGAAAAATAAAGTTCCTGAGTTCCAAGGCTGGCAGGTTCATCAGTGACGGCCAGACCGGTCATGTAAGCACGTCCAGAACCCGCAAAATTCGGAGTGATCTCCACGCTGGAAAACAGCTTTTCTCCGTCACTATTTAACTTGAGTAGTCGGGAGTTTGGTTTCATCTGTACCTCTAGTGCAACTTGGCCCTTTCCAAGTGAGGTGTCGCCGTCAATCAGGCGTACGGCGAAGACAGTCCCGTGGGCACCATTACAGCGTTGATGCTCAACCCAAATAACAGCGGTATACGTCGATGGCTTGTAGGTTTCTGCACAGTCGCGTAGTTCCTGTGGTTTGATTTCTCTGCCGTCGGCAGTTGGGCCGCTGATGGCGACACGCTTCCAAGAAGAAACAAGTGATCGGGGCATTAAGCGCCTCCCTAAGTGATATGGTTAATTTCTTTGAGTGCGGTCAGTATGAAGTTGCTCAATATGCCTTTATTGCATGTTAATATTAACACAATTCGATTGATTGTCTGACATGTAGAGTTGATCTTTATGCGGGTTTATTGCAGAGAGTGTGGAAGTAAGGCGCTTATTACTGAGGAAGAAAAAATGTCGTCAGTATTTTCAAAGCTTTACTGTCAATGTACGAACGCTAGGGCGTGCGGTCACAGCTTTGTTGCGCATATTAACTTTTCGCACACTCTTAAGCCTTCAGCTATTAAGCCGTATAACTCTCTGCTTGTGCGTTTGTGTGAGCTGCCCAGGGATCAGCAACTTCAGATGTTCGAACAGTTAGAAGTTTCAAAGTGAGCTGGAGTTATTTAACTGACTTAAATTCCGAATAAGCGAAAGGCCCCACCATAACCGCTTGGGGCTTTGTTTGTTTGGGTCGATCAGCTAGTACCGCAGTTGTCGAATAACCAGTCTTTCTGACCCGCCAGTTCGGCCACTTGGACGCACATCGGTGTGATCTGCCGGAGCAGGCCCTGCGCGATTTGGAGCTGCTCCCGAAGCTTGCGGTTTTCGTCTCGCAGATCGGCGATTTGCTCGGATTGCCGGATCATCATTTCGATACCCGCGATAAACGCCTGGCTGCCGGTCGCTTTCCCCGTCATTGCCTTGGCTTGCAGTATCAAAAAGGGCGATGGGTCTCGGATGGTGAGTACCTTTTTCTGCTCTCTCATTGCGTTTTCCTTGCTAGCAATTCTTAACCTGGCGCGCAGATCGATCGCGAAAAGTGATAGCAGTTTTGTCGACGCTGACGGGGGTAAAACTGCTCGCCAAGTGGCGATGCGTTCACTGGCTTTGTCGTGCCAGGATGTCCGTCACCTGGATTGCTATTTTTTCTAGATCAGCATCCCGACATTCCGTCAACAAAAAACACTGCCACCCCCCTTATACCGCGTCTAATTTCAAAAACTTGAGGGAACACGGGAACTCGGGATCAACCGCTCTAGAATGCGGCTTTCAGAGCATCTGGCCGTTCCCGCGTTTTTTTGAGCGGGAACAGAGGAAGTGGTAAAGCCCCTATTAAACAGAGTTGTGTTCCCATGTTCCCACTCTTGTGTTTTATATGGGAACGCCAGAAACCCCGTATTTACTGGCTTGTTCCCTTGTTCCCGCTGTTCCCATCAAAAATTCACAGTGCGCTTATCGTTTGATGATGACCGCTGTTGACTCTACCCCTCATTTTCCAGTCGCTCGGGGTCGATTACGTAAAAACGGGAACTGCCACCACCTGGCGTGCGGTACTTTTTTGTCCGCCTGCTGCCCTTGGCTTCCTCGTCAACTTTTACAATTGCCGAAGCTCCTAATAGGGCTCGTAGAATTCGTTCTTTACCGAAGCCAGAAGCCGCTTCCAGAAGTGCGGGTGTGTTGAACAGGTACAGGCGTTTGTCATCGTCTACCTCGTAGAACCCTGCTCGTTCACGGACAGTCAGGTTGGCGTGTTCTGCGCGCACATCCGAAAAACGGCTGTCACCATGTAGAGCGATAAAATCAGCGAGACCACGCAAGATCTGGCGATCTTCCGCGTTGCCATCACCCGTTGTTAAGAGCCATTCGTTGAACAGAAGGCGACAGGCCTTTATGGCTGTTCCTTTCGGCCAGTTCAGCAAGTTGCGGCGGATAGCCGATTCACCCGCCAGAGCCATAATCGCGAAGCGATCAGCCACCCGCCCAGCCTGTGAACTCTCAGTACCAAAGGCTTCCCGCACCTGCCTGAAAGCGCTGTGCAGATCCTCGGGCTTCTGGATCAGCGATTCCACAAATGCCGGGCCAACATGGCCGTAGTGCTGCGCCACAGCATCGTTGACGACCCGGTGAAAATCTTGCCCCGTCAGTCCGTGCACATCGTCGAAGGCCCGGTGCGTGCGAGTGCCGGCATTGACATCGACCATGCGCAGCTCAGCTCCGGCGTGGGCGCCACTACCACCGATGGCGGCATGGTCTGACAATGAGCGCTCGCCGCTGGAAAGCGCCAGTACACGCCAGGTCAACTTGGCGCGTCCCTCCCGCTCCCTGGTCATGGTTCCCTTGCCCATCCCGTTGGCGATGGCATACGCCATTTCCTGAACACGCTTGGGGTCGGCCCGTTTGATTTCGTCCAGGATCAATACGGTGTCGTTGCGCGAGGCAGCCTCAATCTCGACACCGCCTTTCGATACGTCCCATGACGCCGCGAAGCTCCCTGGGTTGCCCCACACGGATGCAGCCAAGAGCTGGGCAAGCGATTTACCACTCGACGAATCGCCCACCAGGTGCACACCGCCCCCATTCACCCCCACCTTGGCGAGCAGAGGCCCCGCCAAGGCGCAGCAGACCGACAGGATCAACACGGGGTTGCCTAGGCAGCGGGTAGCAATCTCGGTCTGCCAACCGCTGATAGACCCCTTGTCGGTGAAGATGTTGGCTGCCCTGCCAGAGTCCTGGAAACGCACGTTTTCGCCGCCGATGACGCGAGAGGGCAGCACAAACGCCCCTGATTCATGCCAGCCCGGTTTGGTGGTAGTCGCGATCACCAGTTCGGGCGACTGATGGCTAGCCAGGTAGGGGACTATCTGGCGGCGCTGGTGGTGCTCGATGACCAGACCTCGCCCCATCAGAACTTTCAGAACCTCATCACCTTTACCGGCCAGCGCTTCCATGGGCATGACCCATTCAATACGCCTTCCCCGGTGGCTGAAAGATAGGAGCCGCCCAATGGTGCCGTCTTCTGAGTTGGCCGTTTCAGCTTCAACGTTTAGAGGCGCACAGATCCAGTGGTCTACGGGGATGGCCTTTTCATCCGGCCCGCTTTGCTTCAAGCCGTGATACCAGGTGCCTGGCTTGTATGTCCTGCCCTCGATGGTGCGATGGTTCTCGTAGACGGCATAACGTGGCCGCTCCAGTTTTTCAGGTGCTGGAGCAACAGGGTCACCAACCAGGCTCAGGGTGGACGCTTTTTCGTGAGTGCTCATACCTTGCGGCTCTTTTTAGATTGACCTGCAAGCAAGAGGTACAGGTCGTTGAAGTCGGATAGGTCGGACGGGGCCTCAGCGGGCCATTCCGGGAAAACCACACGAGCGTCGGTTGCGCGGGCTGCTTGGTTGGCAGCACGTTTCCCCGGATTGCCAATCGTCTTTCGGTCGTCATCACCAGCAATGACCAGATCCAGCGTTGCGCCGTAGCGCTCACGCATTGCCACGGCCACCGGCTTGAGGTTGCCCGCGTTCATTGCGCAGACCACCGGACTCCCGGTGTTGTTGTGCAGGGTTGCGCCAGTGGCCCAGCCTTCGCAGACATATAGGCGGCAGCCGTCGGAGAACTTGCCCAAAGGCGAATAGCAGCCCTGGACACGACCACCCGTCAAAAAGCGTTTACCACCGTCCGGCGTGATGATTTGCAGATTGACCAAGCGCCCGTCATCGCAGAGCGGAACCAGCAGGCGACCCTGGCCCAACTGGCGCAGCAGATACGGCTGCACACCTTTGGCTAACAAGTAGGTGTGCAGTGGATCGGCGGGCTTCGCCATTTTCCAGAGCTGCGACGCCTGGCGGGCAGCAGCAAGGTTTTTCTCCTCCTGGAGCTGCTGCTCACGCAGACTCCACGATGCGCGCTCCTGATCGGCCTGTCGGCGGCGTTCCTGGAGCTGCTGAGCATCGGCAGCCGTGAGATTGAACAGGCGCAGCCGTAGGCGGTCGTCAATCTCCTTGGCGGCTTCCAGTTGTCGGCAACCGTTGAGATAGGCCAGAAGTGACACCAGGTCACCACCGTGCGCACTGTCGTCGGCAAAGTCATTCCATCGGCCAGAGTCGAGCGACACGCCAAAGGAACCGGCTTTCTGATCCCCGCGGGCAATGTTGGGTGCCACCCATTCGCGGCCTTTGCGAGTGCCTCCTGGTAGCCACTCAGGTAACAGAGTTTCAGCAGCGCTCAGGGCGTGCAGGGCGGTTTGTCGTATCAGGTCGAGGGGAGTGGGCTTACTCATGAGCACTTCCCTCCTGGTTCGTTTCCAGTCGTGTCAGGTAGGTCTCTACCGCATTAACGTCCCAGCGCACTGTGCGACCGAAACGGATGGGTCTGGGGAAACCCGATGTTGTAGACCAGCGCCACCAGGTAGTGCGACTGATCTGGTAACGAGCGCAAAGCTGCTGTGCTGTCGCCCATACAGACGTTGGGGTGGTCGTAGTCATTGCGCATCTCCCAAAGCACGGGATGCCCGTACAAAAGCGTGGTTGTCGTCGAGTGTGTAGGCGATGTTGGGTTCTAGGCCGTTCTCACCGATGTAGCCGATAACGGTTCGATACCGTTCCGCTTGGCTATCTCTGTACCTGAGCCGGATTTCGCCTTTATCCCCGGCGCAAACGACGCCCTTGATTCCGGCGGTGGCCGTCCCACTCGCTCCGGCCGTGGCGTTGCCATAGTCGCCCGCGATGGCTATCCCCAGATCTCCGGCGAAGGCGTTGCTACAGTCCCGGACAGTGGCCGTCCCACAATCCCCAGCAATGGCTGTCGCGAACTCACCAGCGGAGGCTGTACCGAAGACTCCAGCCTGAGCCTCACCACGATCTCCTACCGTGGCGAAACCGCTATCCCCGGCAATGGCTTTGCCGCTGTCTCCGGCGATTGCCGTGCCGTAATTCCCTGCCTCAACACTCTGCTTGTCACCGACTTGGTAATAGGTGCGAACGGGGGTGACGTACCCGCCATGAGTTACTTGTTTGCCCTGGTGCTGTAGATCAAAGGTTTTTTTCGGGCAAGCCGATCCCGTTAACGCAATTCTGCGCAGTTGAAAACTGATCAATGTGTTAACCCTGTCGAGTAAGTTGGGCTACGCGACCGTCATTAGCGGCCAAGAAAGGCGATAGAGCTCCGAGGTTGCTTATGCTCAGTCGTGGCCGGCTACTCGGTAGCCAACTACTCGATGCAGCGTTGTTTCAGGCGAGTTAAAGGCAATGGCTTCACAGCTTCGGACAATGGTCATGTGGGCGTTGTAACGCTTGAGTCGAACGGATAGGGACGAGTTTGCGCGGAGGGCGCTCAAGGCCATGCGACGGTGAACGAGTGCGCGGATTGCGGATGGAATGAGGGCTGTCATGGGTGGTGCTCCTTTTGCTGTGGAGCTGCCACTACCCGCTGCAAAACAGGATTTGGTGGCAGCTGTACGCAGGTTTGCAGACCGGAGCAAAAGGAATCCGGCACACCCGAAGGTGTCCTGCGCACAGCCGCCATAACACTGAACGGCAGGCACAAAAAAAGCGCCTGCTGTCATGATGGGGGCGCTGTTGCGCCTTTTGCTGGTCGGGCTGCAAAACCCGTTCGCTGAATTGGCAGCGACAGGCCAACGATAGCCGCGCACGAACGAGTTTGCAACCCTTGGTCGGGATGTAAGGCACGTTGACATGGTTCAACCCTGCTGGTTGGTGAGGAAGGCGTCCACGGCATCGGCATCCCAGCGCAGGATGCGACCAGCGCGAAGCGGGGCTGGAAAGTTATCGGCTTTCGACCAGCGCCACCAGGTGGTGCGGCTGATCTGATAAAGGGTGCAGAGTTGTTCGGTGGTGGCTCGGATACCTGCGCGCGGCAAGTTTGGGCGTGGGGTGTTGTCGGTGGATAGCGTCATTGCTGCTTACTCTAACGGCGTACGGAAAAGCCGAGAGCTCGAAAATGTTTGCGTCGATGGGAGGACATTGCATAGTCCGCCTCATGGCAATACAGTTTCATGGCAGGCCAAAAGCCTGCAAAGAAGCCCCTTCAAAAAGCTTCGTCTCTCGGATGGCGTACTGGCTTGTTGCGGTGTGCAGGGGACGCTCCAACGTCCCTTTCCGAATCGGCCTCGGTACGTCAAATACCGGGGCTTTTTCTTGTCTGCTAATGACCGACTTTGCTGATTTGCCCAATGTTCTATGGTGTTTAGGGCGTCACGACATAACTCGCCAGTGCCCACATGGTAGCGGGGCGTTTCAGGCGCATTCAACTCTAAGGTGTCGACAGAACGGGTGTTTGAATTGAATTTCGACGCTTAAAGAGCTTCCCCAAGGGGCATATGGGACACATATGTCAATATGCCCGGAAATGGTTACCAATCTACCGTTCGTCGGATTTTTGTCTGCGAGTGAGTAAAACGACATTGCTACTGGACTGGTCTCCCTTTGCTAAGGCATCCAAATAGCGTCCCCATTGCTCCAGAGCGGCACGTTTCTCCGGTAGATAGGCGTATCGGTCGTAGTGCTTGGCTTGCACGCCACTGCGTCCATGCGACAGTAGCCAGGCGCGCACTTCTGAACTGATGCCCTGGTGCGCCATTAGGGTTTCGGCGGTGACACGTACATTGCGATAGGTGAAGAGGCGAGTCTTGCCGGCCTTTGCCAGCACCTGGCCTGCTTCGCTGAACGCCTTGATGATCGTTGAGGTGCTTGCAGTCGTGCCTTCTGAGAAGGAGAAAGGGCCATCGCCAATGTGGTGCTCGACCATGGGGGCCATTATTTCGGCAATTCGCTTTGTGATGGGTAGAAGGTGCTCCCAAGCCTGATCTTTGCGTCCCTTGGAGTCCAGGAGGCAAATGGTGTCGTCGGTAACGGCGTCCCAGGGCACGGCGCAAAGCTGGGTCATCCGTTGTCCTCCGAGGTAGATCAGGGCGTTGGCTATACCCCGTTTAGGCTCGGGTAGTTTGTCCAGGTAACGCAGCAGTTCACCCATCTCCACGGGCGTCAATGATTCCGTATTGGCGCGCTTGGCTCCTTGTACCGACGGAACATCCCGAACAGGGTTGGCCTGTATGGCAAACACTTTACCGCTGTGCGCCATTCGTTCCGGGGAGAGGTGCGCTTTGACGGCGTGGCTGAAGGCTGCTTGCAGTGACAGACGGAGGTTGTTGCAGATCGAGCGCATACCGTTTGATGCACCGCCTGCAGCATGGTTGCCGATCCCCCGGCCTTTGGGTTTGCGTACCAGCACGCCGGATAAGATGAGCTGGATATCCTCGGGCTCAATCAGGGCGGCGGGGCGCTGAATGAGGTCGGAGTGATAGTCCTTGATATGGGACTTGAATTGGTTCGCTACGGCCCTATGGCTCACCTTTCCTGACTTCTCCAGGTGGGCGACGTAGCAGTCCAACAGGTCGCCGAAGGTGCCGCGTCTCGCCTCAAGGGCGGCTTGCGCGGCCACCTGTGCCTGCTCTGCCGCTGCGGTGGCCTTCAGGGCCAATTGTTGTTCCAGGTATTGTTCCAATCCACCGGCAGCGATTGACGCGGTAGCGATGCGCAGCGCCGCCAGTCGCATGGCGTCCAGATCCATTTCATTCGTTTCGGGGCGTGGATTTTTGGTCAGTGTGCCCAGTGCTATGCGCTTGTCCCCGGCGTTGGTGCGCTCGCGGTAGTAGCCGTTAATGAAACCCGCCGTCTTGCGTTCGAGTGTCAGGGTGCCTTTGCCGCGGGATCCTATCGGTTCGGATTTCTTGCCCTTGACGTTGTAGGCTTCCATTTCTGTCAGTCGAATGCGCTTGGCCATTTTCCCGTTTGTTTCCCGTTTCGCCTGAAAAATCACGTTGTAGAGTGAAACACTGAGACAATAGAAGAACGCCTAAAACCCTAATAATCAAGGGCTTTATGGATATTGAGAGGTTTTCGGAATCACTATGAGAACGCAATGCTGAGGGTTTCCAACAACGTGCATCTGCCGGATGCCGAGATCGAATTGACGGCCATCCGTGCCCAAGGCGCCGGCGGGCAGAATGTCAACAAAGTCTCCAGCGCCATGCACCTGCGCTTCGACATTCCGGCCTCGTCCTTGCCTGATTTCTACAAGGAGCGACTGCTCGCGTTGCGCGACAGTCGCATCACCAGCGATGGCGTGTTGATCATCAAGGCCCAGCAATATCGCACGCAGGAAGCCAACCGCGCCGATGCGCTGGAGCGTCTGGTCGAACTGATCCTGAGCGCCACCAAAGTCGAAAAGAAACGCCGCCCGACCAAGCCGACCCTTGGCTCGAAGAAGCGTCGGCTTGAATCGAAAACCAAGCGCGGCAGTATCAAGGCCGGGCGCGGCAAGGTGGATTTCTAGTCTTCCCGATACTTGGCGGTGTGACGGTACAGATAGACGCTCAACGCCAATCCACTCAGAGAAGCGAGGGCGGCGAACAGGAAGATCGAGGCAAAACCGAAGCCTGCCGCAATCGCGCCGGCCAATGGCCCGGTGATCCCCAGCGACAAATCGATGAACAGCGAGTAAGCGCCGACGGCCGCACCGCGACTGGACGCGGGCACCAGGTTCACCGCTTCCACACCCAGCGCCGGGAATACCAGCGAGAAACCAAAACCGCTCAACGCTGCGCCGGCCAATGCCCAATGGGCATCCGGTGCCAGCCACAACAGCAATAGGCCAAGGGTTTCCACCGACAGGCAGGCAATCGCCACGCGAAAGCCTCCAAGACGATTGATCAGGTTGCCGAACAGCAGCCGCGCACCGATGAAACTGGCGCCGAACAGACTCAGGCAGAGCACCGCGTTGTCCCATTGCTGAGTGGCGTAATAGAGGGTGATGAAGGTGGCGATGGTGCCGAAGCCGATTGAACCCAGCGCCAGGCCGCAGCCGTGAGGGAGGACGCGGCTCAGCACATGCATGAATGGTAGACGTTCACCGACGACAATCGGCGCGGCGGTTTTTGGCCAGGCCAGTAACAGGCCCAACGCGGCCAGCAGAATGATGCTCACCCCCATGCTCCACAAGCCCAGACGGCTGACCAGCCACACGCCGAACGGTGCGCCAATTGCCAGCGCGCCATAGCTGGCGATGCCGTTCCACGAGATCACTTTGGCGGTGTTCGCCGCGCCAACCCGACCAATGCCCCAGCCGATCGAGCCGGAGCCGACCAGACTTTCCGCGCTGCCCAGCACCAGTCGGCCGATCAACAGGCTGATCAGGCTGAGCATCGGCATGTTCGGTGTCCATGCTGAAATCAGCATGAACACACCGCTCAAACCACAGCCCGCCAAGCCATACATCACTGCCAGCTTGCTGCCCTTGTTGTCGATGATCTTGCCTGCATACGGACGGCTGAGCAGGGTGGCCAGATACTGCACGCTGATCACCAGGCCAGCGATTACCGCGCCGAAACCGAGGTCGCTGTGGACGTAGCCCGGCAGTACAGCGAGCGGAATGCCGATGTTCAGATAGCCGATAAAGGTGAAGAGGACGATGGAAACGACTTGCAGCGTGACCGCCAGGGGGCGCTGGGGCTCTGACATAGAGAACGACATGGGTAAAGGTCCACGGGAGCAGCAGATTAGATAGGCTGCTCATGATACCGGCGCGAACGTTTCAGGGGCGGGGAAAAGTAAAACTATTTGCCGGTCGACGGTTTCAGGGTTTGGCGGGGGCGACCAGTTGCGTGGTGACCAGTGCGGCAAGTGCGTTCTCTTCGCTGCCGAAACGGGCGAGCAGGGCGGCTTGCTTCTCGGGGGAGAGCCGACTCCAGATCTCGATCATTTTCTCGGTGGCACCGATCAGAACGGCGGCTTGGCTTTCGGAGAATTCGTCGGTCATGGCGGGCTCGGGGTTTCAGGCAGTGTGGAAAGCGCATGTTAGCGCTTTCCACACGGTCTGTACGGCGGGGTTACTCTTCGCTGTCGGCCGGACGGCTCTCAACGGCTTCTTTCGGTTCGGGCTGCCCCGCGCCGGCTTGTTGCGTGGTCGTCTGCTCAGGTACGTGCAGGCTTGGGAAGGGGAGATTAGGAATCTCGTGCATGGTTGCGCTCCTCGCTAAGTCTGTTGATAGATCTGGTAGATCCGCGCTTTTTGAAAGCCTGAGCAGGATACAGCAGGAAAAATGACAATCAGACTTTTAATTCGAATTATTGCGACAAATGGCCGCAGGGTGAGCAAAAACAAAGATCACCGCAAAGTAAATGTGGGAGCGGGCTTGCTCGCGAAGGCGGTGTATCAGGCAACTTAATTGTCGACTGACACTGCGCCTTCGCGAGCAAGCCCGCTCCCACAGCGGTTTGTGTGGCTGGATCTATTTGCTGACGTCAGCGATCGCTTGTGCCAGCAAGGCGAGGCGTGTGGCGTCGATACCGGCCACGTTCGCCCGGCCTGAGCTGACCATGTAAACGCTGTGTTGCTCGCGCAGTTGTTTCACTTGCTCGGGTGACAGGCCGGTGTAAGAGAACATTCCGCGCTGCACGCCAATGTGCGCAAAACGCTCACGCAGACCATGGGGCTCCAGCGCCTCGACCAAACCGCTGCGTAATTGCGCGATACGCAAACGCATGGCCTCCACTTCGTCGGCCCAGCGGCTTTTCAGCTCTGGATCGGCAAGGATGGTCGCTACAACGGCTGCGCCGTGATCCGGTGGGGTCGACCACAGGTTGCGGGCGATGTTGGCCAGTTGGCTGCGAATGTCGATGAGCTTGTCGGCGGTGTTCGCGCAGACGATCAGCGCGCCGGTGCGGTCGCGATACAGGCCGAAGTTCTTCGAGCAGGAACTGGTGATCAGCAACTCCGGCAGTTGCGCGGCGAACAAGCGGGTCGACCACGCGTCTTGCTCCAGACCATCGCCAAAGCCCTGGTAGGCAAAGTCGATCAGCGGCAGCAAATCGCGACGGCGCACGACGTCCAGCACGCGCTGCCAGTCGTCGTGGTTCAGGTCGAAACCGGTCGGGTTGTGGCAGCACGCATGCAACAGCACCACATCGCCCTTCGGTGCTTCATTGAGCACTGCGAGCATGGCTTCGACGTCGAGACGGTTATCGCTGCCCACATACGGGTAGTGACTGATCTTGACGCCGGCCGCCGCGAAAATGGTATCGTGGATCGGCCAGGTCGGGTTGCTCAGCCATACGCCTTTGCCCGGCAAGCACTGCGCGATGAAGTCGGCGGCCAGACGCAGGGCACCGGTGCCGCCCGGGGTCTGAGTAGCGCCGGCGCGTTGTTCGGCGATCAACTTCGAGTCAGCACCCAGTACCAGCTCATTGATGACTTTGCCAAACAACGGATTGCCGTGGCCGCCGATGTAGGTTTTGGTGTCCTGGCTTTCGACCAGCCGTGCCTCGGCGATCTTCACTGCCTCGGGGATTGGCGTGAGGCCTTGGGCATCCTTGTAGACGCCAACACCCAGGTCGAATTTGCGCGGGTTGCTGTCCTGCGCATACGCCTCCATCAAACCGAGGATCGGGTCGCCGGGTACCCGGCCAATGGCGTCGAAGTGCATTACTTGCGTCCTTCTGCGGTCTTGGCCACTTCGTCGGTGCGTGCGGCCATGATGAAGTCGTTGCGGTGCAGGCCTTTGATCGAGTGGCTCCACCAGGTCACGGTGACTTTGCCCCACTCGGTCAACAGGCCCGGGTGGTGACCTTCGGCCTCGGAGATTTCGCCGACGGCGTTGGTGAAGGCCAGTGCATGTTTGAAGTTCTTGAACAGGAAGACTTTCTCCAGCTGCATGATGCTGTCGCATACTTCGATGTTCCAGTCAGGGATCTGCTTGATCAGGATCGGCAGTTCTTCGTCGCTGACTTGTGGCGCATCGGCGCGGCAGGCTTCGCAGTGGGCTTGGTTCAAAGTGGACATGGTTGGATTCCTGAATCGAGTGTTTTTTTTATAACGGTCGTCAATTGCGCCACGCTAAACCAAAGTGGCGCTAACGGACAGACTCACTTGTAAGCAAAAGCCACGGTTCACGCCGCTTTTGGTTTCGGCGGAAATTTTGGTGCATGCAGACCCAACTGCATGCCTTGTCTGACCATGGCCATGATGTCTTCATGGGCCACGTCGAACAGGCGCTTGAGGTTTGGCAGGACAAAGTACAGTGGTTGCAGAATGTCGATGCGGTACGGCGTGCGCATGGCTTCCAGCGGATCGAATGTCTGATGCTCAGGTTCGTCCGACAGGCAGTAAACGGTTTCTTTCGGTGAGGACAGGATGCCGCCGCCGTAGATGCGCTTGCCTTGCGGGGTGTCGACCAGGCCGAACTCGATGGTCATCCAGTACAGGCGCGCCAGGTACACGCGCTCTTCCTTGGTCGCTTGCAGGCCGAGTTTGCCGTAGGTGTGGGTGAATTCAGCGAACCACGGGTTGGTCAGCAGCGGGCAGTGACCAAAAATCTCGTGGAAAATGTCCGGCTCTTGCAGGTAGTCGAGTTCTTCGCGGGTACGAATAAACGTGGCCACCGGAAATTGCTTGCTGGCGAGCAGTTCAAAGAACGTCTGGAAGGGAATCAGTGCCGGGACGCGAGCGACCTGCCAGCCAGTGGTTTCACCGAGCACCTTGTTGATTTCGCTCAGTTGCGGAATGCGGTCGTGGGGCAGGCCGAGTTGTTCGATACCGTCCAGATATTCCTGGCACGCACGGCCTTCGATCACTTTCAGTTGGCGAGTGATCAGCGTGTTCCACACCGCGTGTTCTTCGGCGGGGTAGTCGATAAAACCTTGCGCATCGGGCTCGCGGGCCACGTATTGCGTCTGCTTCATGCTGCTCTCCTGCTAGGGGAATTCGTTCTTGTTATGTCCAGCGATGGACTCAGAATGACTCGAGAGCGTGTTGATTTGCAGCGGGTTGAATGGCGTCCTTGTAGGAAAGATCGTCGATTTTCGTAAAGTATTCGTTACGGATTGTAGTCTGCTTCGCGTTTGCTGCGATTTTCAGGTTTGAAAAGGCTATTGGGTGTCACATAATCTTGACGACTATCTGCGCGCCTCGACAGAAAAGTGAGACCAGGGTGCGCCGCAAAACCCTGTGGGAGCCGCTTGCTTGCACAGGGGTTGTGTTCAACCTCATCCTTGTCAGGCCTTTTCTATGCGCATCAAAGTCCACTGCCAGAACCGCATCGGTATCTTGCGCGACATCCTCAACCTGCTGGTGGCTTACGGAATCAACGTCGCGCGCGGCGAGGTCGGTGGTGAGCACGGCAACGCGATCTATCTGCATTGTCCCAACCTGATCAATATCCAGTTCCAGGCGCTGCGGCCGAAGTTCGAGGCGATTGCCGGGGTGTTCGGGGTCAAGCGAGTAGGGCTGATGCCCAGCGAGCGACGGCACATGGAGTTGAATGCCTTGCTCGGCGCCTTGGAATTCCCGGTGCTGTCGATCGACATGGGCGGCTCGATTGTCGCGGCGAACCGGGCGGCGGCACAGTTGCTGGGCGTACGGGTTGATGAGGTGCCGGGGATTCCGCTCTCGCGCTATGCCGAGGATTTCGATTTGCCGGAACTGGTGCGCGCCAACAAATCGCGAATCAACGGCATGCGGGTCAAGGTCAAGGGTGACGTCTTTCTGGCCGACATCGCACCGCTGCAATCAGAGCACGACGACAGCGAAGCCATGGCTGGTGCGGTATTGACGTTGCATCGCGCCGACCGCGTCGGCGAGCGCATCTATAACGTGCGCAAACAAGAGTTGCGCGGGTTCGACAGCATCTTCCAAAGCTCGAAAGTCATGGCCGCGGTGGTGCGCGAGGCGCGACGCATGGCGCCATTGGACGCACCTTTATTGATAGAGGGTGAGACCGGCACGGGCAAGGAGTTGCTGGCGCGCGCCTGCCACCTCGCCAGTCCGCGTGGGCAGTCGCCGTTGATGGCGCTCAATTGCGCGGGGCTGCCGGAGTCGATGGCTGAGACCGAGCTGTTTGGCTATGGCCCGGGTGCTTTCGAAGGTGCGCGCGCCGAAGGCAAACTCGGGCTGCTGGAGCTGACGGCGGGCGGCACCTTGTTTCTCGATGGCGTCGGTGAGATGAGCCCGCGTTTGCAGGTGAAGTTGCTGCGTTTTCTGCAGGATGGCTGTTTCCGTCGGGTCGGCAGCGACGAAGAGGTTTATCTGGATGTGCGGGTGATCTGCGCCACGCAGGTCGACTTGTCGGAGCTGTGCGCGCGCGGTGAGTTTCGCCAGGATTTGTATCACCGCTTGAACGTGCTTTCGCTGCACATTCCACCGTTGCGTGAATGCCTCGATGGCTTGACGCCGCTGGTGGAGCACTTCCTCGATCAGGCCAGTCGGCAGATCGGGTGTTCGCTACCCAAACTGGCACCGGCGGCGATGGACCGGCTCAGCCATTACCATTGGCCGGGCAATGTGCGGCAGTTGGAAAACGTGCTGTTCCAGGCTGTTTCGCTGTGTGATGGCGGCACGGTCAAGGCTGAGCATATTCGTCTGCCGGATTACGGCGTGCGTCAGCCGCTTGGCGATTTTTCGCTGGAGGGTGGTTTGGACGAGATTGTCGGGCGCTTTGAGAAAGCAGTGCTGGAGCGGTTGTATTCCGAGCATCCGAGCAGTCGGCAATTAGGCAAGCGGTTGGGGGTTTCGCATACGACCATTGCCAATAAGTTGCGGGAGTATGAAGTCGGTAAAACCGATTCATAGCCCAAACATGTGTGGGTAATGATGGCCTCTTCGCGAGCAAGCCTGCTTGCACATTTGCAATGCAATCGCTGTGGGCGCGAGTTTGCTCGCGAAGGCGTTGGTACCGACAACCTCAGCGCCAGGCTTTGCCACCTACCGGCATAACACCGCCGGTTTTTCGACTTCGATACATTTCTCCCGTTCGCGCAAAACCCCTCAAGTCCTTTGTTTGCCGGGCCTGAAGCCGCCAGAAAAAAGTTGGTCTGCAAATTGCTTATGGCTCAGCAGTACAGCGGTGGGCGGCAAACGTCCGGCATGCAGAGGAAAGAGTGTGGACAAGTACCTTTATGTGGCAATGACCGGCGCCAGCCAGAACGCACTGGCGCAAAAGGCGCATGCCAACAACCTGGCGAACATCTCCACCAATGGTTTTCAGCGCGACCTGGAGCAGGCGCGTTCGATGCCGGTGTTCGGTGACAGCTTTCCGGCGCGTGCGTATGCCATGAGCGAACGTCCCGCCACTGATTTCACCCCGGGCTCGCTGGTGCAGACTGGTCGTGACCTCGACGTCGCCGTGACCGGCAATGGCTGGATCGCCGTGCAGAACCCGAACGGTGGCGAAAGCTACGTGCGCACCGGCAGCCTCAATGTCGATGCCCTCGGCGTACTGCGCGCCGGCAACGGGATGCCGGTGATGGGCAATGGCGGTCCGATCGCCGTGCCGCCCGAGCAGCAGATCGAAGTCGGTGAAGACGGCACCATCAGTATTCGTGCGATGGGCGAAGGCCCGCGCGTCATGGCAGAGGTGGACCGGATCAAATTGGTCAATCCGGACATCAAGAACATGAACAAGGGCCTCGATGGCTCGATTTACACCAAGGACGGCAAGCCTGCGCCGGCCGATGCCAATGTCAAACTGGTGTCGGGTTTCCTGGAGTCGAGCAACGTCAATGCTGTGGAAGAGATGACATCGGTGCTGGCCCTGGCCAAGCAGTTCGAGTTGCACGTCAAGATGATGAACACCGCCAAAGACGACGACCAGGCCATGGCTCGGGTCTTGCAGATCAGCTAATTATCAGAACGTCGCGCCGTAAAACAGGCGCACGAGGAGAATCGAATGCTTCCGGCTCTATGGGTTGCCAAAACAGGTCTGTCCGCCCAGGACACCAACCTGACGACCATTTCCAACAACCTGGCGAACGTCTCGACCACGGGTTTCAAACGTGATCGCGCCGAGTTCCAGGACCTGCTGTATCAGATCAAGCGTCAGCCAGGCGCCCAGTCGACTCAGGACAGCGAGCTGCCGTCGGGTCTGCAAGTGGGTACGGGTGTGCGTATCGTCGGTACGCAGAAAAACTTCACCGCCGGTAGCCTGCAAACCACCGAGCAGCCGCTGGATCTGGCCGTTGATGGTCGCGGTTTTTTCCAGATTCTGCAGCCGGACGGCACCACGTCCTACACCCGTGACGGTACTTTCCACCTCGATTCCAATGGCCAGGTCGTCAATGCCAGCGGTTTCGCCCTGGAACCCGCCATCGTCATCCCGAACGATGCGCAGACCTTCACTGTGGGTCGTGATGGCACCGTCTCGATCACCGTTGCCGGTAACCCGGCATCCCAGGTGATCGGCAACCTGCAAACCGCCGACTTCATCAACCCGGCCGGTCTGCAAGCGGTGGGTAACAACCTGTTCCTGGAAACCGCTGCGTCGGGTGCGCCGCAAGTCGGTACGCCGGGCCTGAACGGTTTCGGCACCACACTGCAGAACACCCTGGAAACCTCCAACGTCAGCACCGTTGAAGAGATGGTCAACATGATCACCACTCAACGCGCTTACGAGATGAACTCCAAGGTGATCTCCACCGCCGACCAGATGCTCTCGTTCGTAACGCAGAATCTGTAATCAAGTCTATGAGGCGGCCATGAGGTCGCCTGCAACACCGTGAGGTAGGGTCATGAATCGCTTCGTATCTGTTCTGGCATTGAGTGGAGTCGTCTCGCTCGCGGGCTGCGTCGCTCCGACGCCCAAGCCCAATGACCCTTACTACGCTCCGGTGTTGCCGCGCACGCCGTTGCCAGCGGCTGCCAACAACGGCTCGATCTATCAGGCCGGCTTCGAGCAGAACCTGTACAGCGACCGCAAGGCGTTCCGGGTCGGTGACATCATCACCATCACCCTGAACGAGAGAACCCAGGCGAGCAAAAACGCCAACTCGCAAGTGGCCAAGAACAGCAAGACCGGCATCGGCCTGACTTCGTTGTTTGGCGGCAGCGGTACCCTCAACAACCCGTTGGGCAGTACTGATCTGAGCCTGGATGTCGGCTACAGCGGCGACCGCGCGACCAAGGGCGACAGCAAGTCCGGCCAGAGCAACAGCCTGACCGGTTCGATTACCGTGACCGTGGCCGACGTGCTGCCCAATGGCATCATCGCTGTGCGCGGCGAGAAGTGGATGACCCTCAATACCGGCGATGAGCTGGTGCGGATCGCCGGTCTGGTACGTGCCGATGACATCGCCACTGACAACACCGTGTCGTCGACCCGTGTCGCCGATGCGCGCATCACCTACTCGGGCACCGGCTCGTTTGCCGATGCGAGTCAGCCAGGCTGGTTCGACCGTTTCTTCCTCAGCCCGCTGTTCCCTTTCTAGGTGGCTACGTTGAATTTCAGAAGCCTTATGGTGGCCGCGTTTTTGTTGTCGGCGGCCTTCAATGCACAAGCCGAACGGTTGAAGGACATCGCCAGTATTTCGGGCGTGCGTTCCAACCAGTTGATCGGCTATGGCCTGGTGGTCGGGCTGAATGGCACCGGTGACCAGACGACGCAAACGCCGTTCACCCTGCAGACCTTCAACAACATGCTCTCGCAGTTCGGCATCAAGGTGCCGGCAGGGTCGGGCAACGTGCAGTTGAAAAACGTCGCGGCGGTGTCGGTGAGTGCCGATCTGCCTGCGTTTGCCAAACCGGGTCAACAAGTCGACATCACCGTTTCGTCCATCGGTAACTCCAAGAGCCTGCGCGGCGGCACGTTGCTGCTGACGCCGCTCAAGGGTATCGACGGTAACGTCTACGCCATCGCTCAGGGCAACCTGGTGGTGGGCGGTTTTGATGCCGAAGGTCGCGACGGTTCGAAGATCACTGTCAACGTTCCGTCGGCCGGTCGTATTCCTGGCGGTGCGTCGGTGGAGCGTTCGGTGCCGAGTGGTTTCAATCAGGGCAACAGCCTGACGCTGAACCTCAATCGTTCTGACTTCACCACTGCCAAGCGCATCGTCGACAAGATCAACGACATGCTCGGCCCTGGTGTGGCGCAGGCCGTTGATGGTGGATCGGTTCGCGTCACCGCACCGCTCGACCCGAGCCAGCGTGTCGACTATCTGTCGATTCTGGAAAACCTTGAAGTCGACCCCGGTCAGGCGGTGGCCAAAGTCATCATCAACTCGCGTACCGGCACCATCGTCATCGGTCAGAACGTGAAAGTCTCGCCAGCCGCCGTGACACACGGCAGCCTGACCGTGACCATCACCGAAGACCCGATCGTCAGCCAGCCGGGCCCGTTGTCCAACGGCCAGACTGCCGTTGTGCCGCGCTCGCGGGTCAATGCCCAGCAAGAAGCCAAGCCAATGTTCAAGTTCGGCCCGGGCACCACCCTCGACGAGATCGTCCGGGCGGTGAACCAGGTCGGCGCGGCGCCGGGTGACTTGATGGCGATCCTTGAAGCACTGAAGCAGGCCGGCGCGTTGCAAGCCGACCTGATCGTGATCTGAGGACGACGACCATGGACATGCGCAAGAGCGGGCTGGTCAGTAGCAGCGATTCGGGTTCTTACTCTGACCTCAATCGCCTGAACCAGCTCAAGGTTGGCGACAAGGACAGCGATGCGAACATGCGCAAAGTGGCGCAGGAGTTCGAGTCGCTGTTTCTCGGCGAGATGCTCAAGTCGATGCGTTCGGCCACCGAGGCGCTGGGGCAGGACAATCCGCTCAACACGCCGGCGGCCAAGCAGTATCAGGAAATGTACGACCAGCAACTGGCCGTGTCGCTGTCCCGCGAGGGCGGTGGTATCGGTCTGGCCGACGTGCTGATGCGCCAGATGTCGAAGAACAAGCCCCTGGCGTCCGGCGAGGCGGCGGCCGCGTCCGCCGCCAAGCAGGAAGAAGCCAAAGCCAAGGCTGCTGCCGTGGCAACGCCGGTTGCCGCTGGCACGGTCGCCACCCATGGCCCGTTGTCGCGACTCAATGGCGAACGTCCATTGTGGGCCTCGCGTTCAGTCAATGCGCCGAACACGCAACTGGACCATCGCAACGACATGGCATTGATCAATCAGCGGCGTTTGGCTTTGCCACCGAAACTGGCTGATCGCCTGCTCGCGGGTCTGGTGCCGTCGGCCACTGCGACGAACGCCGCGACACAATTGCCACAGCGCGCTACGACGGCCGCCACCACTGGCGCAGGTCCGTTGTACAACGGCGACTGGCTGGCACGCGCCGAGGCCGATAAGGCTTCCGGCGGGCAGATGCAGGTTTACGGCCGTGCGGTGGCACAGATTCCGCTGGCCCCGGCGAAGAAAGCCTTCAGCTCCGCCGACGAATTCGTCAACACCATGCTGCCCATGGCCAAGGAAGCGGCTGACCGTATCGGTGTCGATCCACGTTATCTGGTGGCGCAAGCGGCACTGGAAACCGGTTGGGGCAAATCGGTCATGCGCGCACAGGATGGCAGTAGCAGCCACAACCTGTTCGGCATCAAGGCCAGCAGTAACTGGAAGGGTGATTCGGCCCGGGCAATCACCAGCGAGTTCCGTAATGGCGCGATGGTCAAGGAGACGGCCGAGTTCCGTTCCTACGCCTCGTACAAGGACAGCTTCCATGATCTGGTGACTTTGCTGCAGAGCAATAATCGCTATCAAGATGTGCTGAAGTCGGCCGATAACCCAGAACAGTTTGTACGCGAGTTGCAAAAGGCCGGTTACGCCACCGACCCGAACTACGCAAACAAGATTTCGCAGATTGCCAAGCAGATGAACGTTAACCAGAACTACGCTGCGGCGGGCGTTTCGACAACGCCTCTATAAAACATAAAGTAAGGTTTGAACCATGAGTTTGCTCAACATCGGGATGTCGGGTTTATCCGCTAGCCAATCTTCTTTGATGGTGACGGGCAACAACATTGCCAACGTCGATACGGCCGGCTACTCGCGCCAGCAAACCGTGCAGAACTCAAAAAGCTCGATTCAGAACGGCAACGTCTGGATCGGCACCGGTACCACCCTGGCCGACGTGCGCCGGGTGTACAACAGCTACATCGACGCCCAGTTGCAGACCACCACTTCGCTCAACAGCGATGCGGCGGCTTACCTGGGTCAGGTCACTCCGCTCGACAAGTTGCTGTCCGACAGCGGCACCGGCCTCAATGGCGCGCTGACCAAGTTCTTCGCCTCGGTGCAGAACGTCAACGCCAAACCGGGTGACGATGCGTCGCGCCAACTGCTGCTCAGTGATGCGCAAGCCTTGAGCGCACGTTTCAACTCGGTTTCCAGCCAGTTGAACGCGCAGAACCAGGACATCAACGGCAACCTGGCGAGCATGGCTGATCAGGTCAACAAACTGGCGAACACCGTCGCTCAGTTGAACCAGAAGATCTCCGAAATTTCCGGCGCCGGTGGCCAGCCCAACGAGCTGCTCGACGCGCGTAACGAGACCATTCGCCAACTGTCGACCTTTACCGGTGCGCAGGTCGTCGAACGTGGCAGCAACATGGACATCTACCTAGGCAACGGTCAGCCGCTGGTGATGGGCAGCACGGCAAGCAAGCTGGAAGTCACGCCAAGCAAAACCGACCCATCGCGTATGGGCCTGCAGCTCAATAACGGCTCCAGCACCATCGACATCACGTCGGGCATTACCGGTGGCGAGATCGGCGGCCTGCTGCGTTATCGCAGCACCGTGCTGGATCCGGCGATGAACGAACTGGGCCGTGTCGCCCTGGTCGTCGCCGATCAGATGAACACGATTCAGGCGCAAGGCATCGACAAGAACGGTGACTTCGGCGGCAACCTGTTCACCAGCATCAATACCGCTGCCAACATGGCTTCGCGCAGCACCGCCACCATCGGCAACAGCGCCGGTTCTGGCAACTTCGATGTCAGCATCGAGGACACCGGCAAGCTGACCATCAACGATTACAACGTGACCTTCACCAGCGCCACGGACTACACCGTGCAGCGTCTGCCCGAAGGCACCGCCATGGGCGCGTTCAGCACCACCACCAACCCGGCTCCGGTGATCGACGGTTTCTCCCTGAACCTCACCAACGGCACGGCAGCGGCGGGCGACACGTTCAAGATCACCCCGACCCGCAACGCCGCAGCCAACATCAAGACCGAGATGACCGACTCCAAGCGTCTGGCCATCGCGGCTCCCTTGGGCGCCGCCATTGCTCCAGGCGGTAGCGGTACGCTGACCATCCCGGCCAGCGGTCAACCGACCCTGACCACCAGTTTTGATATTTACGACGCGACCACCACCACCGCGATGCAGAACGGCATGAAGTACTCGACGCCGGTCAAAGTGGTGTTTGGTAATCCTTCGGCGGACGGTACCAGTCAGGGTTACCAGCTCCTGGATGCCCAGGGTGGGGTGCTGAGCAGCGGCACCATCAAGCCGGGTCAGAACAACACGCTGAGCCTGACCGTTCCGCTCAAGGATTCCACTGGTGCGGCTATACCGCCGGCGCCCGCTACTCAGTACACCATCGGTTTTGACATGACCATTGCCGGTTCGCCCAGCTCCGGTTCGGCGATCAACGTATCGCTCAGCCAGCCGGGTACTCTGGACAACCGCAACGGCACCACGTTGGCAGGCTTGCAAACCAGGCAGACCGTCGATACCGGTTCGGCGAGCAAAGGTATCTCCCTCACCGACGCCTACGGCAAGCTGGTCGAGGGCGTGGGTGCGAAAGCGGCACAGGGCAAACTCGACAGCGCGGCCACCGACGCCATTCTGGCCAACGCCAAGGGGGCGCGTGATTCGCTGTCCGGCGTCGACCTCGACGAAGAGACCGGCAACCTGGTCAAGTTTCAGCAGTACTACACCGCGTCCTCGCAGATCATCAAGGCTGCGCAGGAAATCTTCAGCACACTGATCAACAGTCTTTAAGGGGTCGTAAACCATGCGCATTTCTACCAGCCAGTTTTACGAGTCCTCGGCAGCCAATTATCAGAAAAACTTCGCCAATGTGGTCAAGAGCAGCGAAGAGGCCAGCAGCCTGATTCGTGTCAACACCGCGGCAGATGATCCGGTCGGCGCCTCGCGTTTGCTGCAATTGGGTCAGCAGGCTTCGATGCTGGATCAGTACGAGGCCAACGCCACCACGATCAAAGGCACCCTGGGCACCGCCGAAGCGGTGATGACCAGCATCAACAACGTGCTGCAGCGCGCCAAGGAGCTGGCTGTCAGTGCCGGTAACGCCGGCTACACCGACGCCGACCGTCAAGCCACCGCTTCGGAACTGGGCCAGATCGAAGAGCAACTGCTCAGCCTGATGAACAGCAAGGATGAGAACGGTAAGTACATTTTCGCCGGCTCCAAGGGTGACACCGTGCCGTTCACGCGCAATGACGACGGCACCTACGCCTATAACGGCGATCAGGTTACCCTCGATCTGGCAGTGGGAGACACCATGAAAATGGCCACCAATACCACCGGTTGGGAAGCGTTCCAGCAAGCGGTAAACACCAGCCGCAGCCAAGTCACCATGACGGCGCCGGCGGTCAACGACAATCGCGTGGTTTTGTCCAACGGTCAGGTGTCGTCGAACGTCAGCTACAACAGCAAGTTCCGTAGCGGCGAGCCATACAGTGTGTCGTTCGTCAGCGGTACCCAGCTGAAAATCACGGACTCCGGCGGTAATGACGTGACGGCCGAAGCCAGCCAGGGCGGCGCGTTCGATCCGAAAAGCACGGCCGGTCAGGCGGTCAGCTTCCGCGGCGTGGATCTGACACTGAACATCAACCTGCAAGTGGGCGATGTACCGGGCACCGTGTTGCCTGGTCACACGTTCACGCTGTCGGCCAAGCCTGACACCTTCACCGGCACTCGCAGCCCGGGTAATGCTTCGGCGGCGCAGATCACCGGCAGCAGCATCACTAACTCGGCAGATTACAAGGCCAGTTTTCCGAGCGGTTCGGCGGTGATGAAGTTCACCAGTGCCACCGCTTTCGATCTGTACGCCGCGCCGCTGACGGCTGACAGCAAACCGGTGTCCAGCGGCACTGTGGTCGCCGGTGTCGCAACCGCCTCGGGTGTGAGCTTCAACGTCAGCGGTACACCGTCCGCCAATGACCAGTTCAGCGTGGCCGTCAACACCCACGAAACCCAGAACATACTGGACAGCGTAAGCCAGCTCAAGGGGGTGCTCAATACACCTGCCAGTGGCGATGCGATCGCGATTCAGAAGCTGCAGGCAGGTCTTGCTTCCGGTCTCGGCAACCTGGCCAGCGGCACCGATCAATTGTCCAGCGCGATAAGCTCCGTCGGTGGTCGTGGTTCGGCTTTGGAAATTCAGAACGATACCAACCAGTCGCTGGTGTTGGCCAATGCGCAGACGCAATCGTCGATCCGCGATTCCGATCCGGCGGAAGTGATGACGCGCCTGACCCTGCAGCAAACGATGTTGCAAGCTTCGCAGTTGGCATTCAGCAAAATCGCGCAATTGGGTCTATTCAACAAAATCTGATCCAGACCAGGGGGCGCATGCCTGTGTGCGGCTCCTGATCCTCTACCTTTTACGGTTCACAACGTCATGCTTTCTTGAGCAGTGACGTTTGCCGGTTGAGAGTCACGCGTGTGAAATCTACCCCTCTTGTCAGCATCGCCATCCCTGCCTTCAACCCGCGCTTCTTCCGCGTGGCACTGCAAAGTGCTCTCGATCAGACCTACGAAAACCTTGAAATCGTCATCTGTGACGATTGTCATACGGACGAAATCGCCCTGATCGTCGAGTCTTTGATCGCCGAGTCGAATGTGCTTGTGCGTTACCGGCGCAATCCGGTGCGCCTGGGGTTTCAACAGAACATCCTGCACTGCCTCGGCGAATGCCGGGGCGAGTTGATCAAGTTTCTGTGTGATGACGACCAGTTGTTTGCCGAGACTGTTAGCCAGCAGGCGGAAGTTCTGGTCGATCATGCGGACGTGCTGTTGGTGGTCAACAGATTTCACTTCATTGATGCCGACGATTTCGTCTTGCCGGTTCGCATGGAGAACGTTGGGTTTACCCGGTTCAATGCGATCTTCAAGGGTGAAGACCTGTTGGCCAGCTTTGAACAGACACCGCGCAATATTCTGGGGGGGTTCAGCGGTGCGCTGATGCGTCGCTCAGACATCGAGACATTGCTGCCGGCGTTGGCACAAGAGGGTGCCGGCTTCGTGGCGTTGCTCGATTTCGCGTTGTTCATTTGCCTGTTACGCCGCGGTAATCTGGTCGCGCTGAACAATGTCGGCAGCTTCGAGCGGTTTTATCCCGAGCGCTTTTCCCGCCAGCCCGATACGATTTCCGCCGCCATCGTGGAATGGGCCTGGCTGGCGCAGATGCTCGAGCAGCGCAGTGGTGAACAGGCTCCCGCCAGTGGCTGGATACGCTACGTGTCGCTGGAAGAAGACACCACGAAGGTTCCGCGGGAATGGGAAGAGCTGAATCTCTATTACATTATGGCGTCGCGACAAGCTGTCATCCTGTTTCAGGTGGGGACCGACACTGAAAGTTACGCGGACCTTTATGCGCAATGGCTCAATTGCCGGCGGTTCTTCCCGTCGAGAAAGAAAGTGTTGTCGCAACAGTTTGCGCGTTTGGCCTACCGCCCAAAGATTGTTCCCGTCATCCTCGACTTCAACGTTGATACTCACGCGCTCGACATCACGCTGAGCAGTATTGCGGGTCAATTGTATGAGGTTGAGTCGGTCGTGTTGTTGTCCAACGGGCAACAAGTTACTGATCATCACGTCGTGCAAATGGCTTTGTACGCGGACTGGCCACGGCAGCTCAATGAGCTGCTGCCACGTATGGAGGGGGTGGACTGGTTTTATCTGTTGCGTTCCGGCGACTGCTTGACGGAGTCCGCGCTACTGGTGCTTGCCGACCGGATTGTCGGTTTGCCCGGCACGAGCGTCGTTTACAGCGACGAAGGTGCGTTAGTCGACGGGAAGTCTGCGGATCCGATCTTCAAGCCTGACTTCAACTTCGATTTGATGCGCGGATACCCTTACGTCGGCCGGACCCTGGCCTTCGAACGTCAGCGCTTTGTCGAGATGGGCGGTTTTGATTCTGCGCAGGGTGAACTGGCGCCTCATGATCTTATCTGGCGGCTGGTTGAAGCGGGCGGGCCGCAGGCCATTGCGCACATCGCCGAGGTGCAAGTCGAGTCGACGTTTACCTTCGCTCAATGGTTGTCCCTGCCTGAAGTAGTCGAGCAAAATCCTAAGCTGATCTCGGCCCATTTGCAGCGTATCGGTGTCGAGCACCGACTTCATCCTGGTCCGATGATGCAGCTGGTTCCGCGCATCGAGTATTTGAGCGCGCAGCAACCTCTGGTGTCGATCATTGTCAGTTTTCAGGATGAACTGAGCGCGCTGGAACGTTGCATCAACAGCCTGATCAGCCAGACGGCCTATCCCCGTTACGAGATCATTATTGTCGACAACGCCAGTGAAGGCGACGATGTCCGCCGTTGGCTCAAAGGCATGGCCGAGCTGGGGAGCGACAAATTAAGGATTTTCTCGTACCCGCAGGATGGCAGTGAAGCGGTGATTAGGAATTTCGCTGCCGGGCAGGCGCGTGGCGACTACCTGTTGTTCCTCAGTCCACACTCAGTTGTGCATGACCCGCTCTGGCTGGATGAAATGCTCAATCACGGGCAGCGTCCTGAAGTGGGAATCGTCGGCCCGCGTACGCTCAGCCTGCAAGGCAACGTGATCGACGCCGGGTTGGTGCTGGGGTTCGGCGGTCTGGCTGGTCGGGCGTATGTCAACGAGCCGTTGATGTCTGGCGGCTACATGCAGCGTCAGCAGATGGTGCAGAACTGGAGCGCTGTCAGCGGTCACTGCCTGATGGTGCGAAGGCAAGTGCTGGAGAGTGTCGGTGGTTTCGAGCAAGCTATCATCACACCGGGTATCAACTCTCTTGAGCTGTGCCTGCGCGTGGGCAGCAACGGCTATCTGATCGTGACCACGCCTTATTCAAGTGTCGTATTGGTGCCGGCGACCGAGGCTCCCCGAGAAGCGTCATGGAAGGCGCGACTGCAGCAGGAGCAGGAGGCGTTCTATCAACGCTGGCTGCCTAAGATTGCTAACGATCCTGCCTACAATCGCAACCTGAATCTGAATGGGGCCAGCTTTGCTCTCGATCCAGGTCCGCGTACAGGTTGGAATCCTTTGATTGTGCGCAGTCAGCCGTCAATCCTCGGGTTGGCTCTCAACAGCTCTGCCATCGGTCACTACCGTATCAGTCAGCCATTGTTCGAATTGCAGGGGGCGGGGCGAGTCGTCGGGCGCGTGTCGTATGACATGCCGTCAATCATTGAAGTCGAACGGCTGTCGCCCGATGTGGTTGTGTTCCAGGGCCGCTACAACGAGAACAAGATCGAAGACATCGTTCAGGTGAAAACCTATTCGAATGCGCTGCGCATCTTCGAGTTGGATGACTACATTGCCGATATCCCCAGCAAAAACGATCACAGCCGCAACTTGCCCGGCAACCTTCCCGCACTGTTGCGCCGTGGCGTAGGGATGTGCGACCGGGTGGTGGTCTCGACCCACGCGCTGGCCAATGTCATGTCGGACATGCATCACGATATTCGTGTCGTGCCGAACATGCTGGCGCCGCACCTGTTCGGCAACCTGGTCAGTCAGCGCGGCACCTCCGGAAAGCCGCGCATCGGCTGGGGTGGGGGCACCAGTCACCGGGGTGACCTAGAGCTGATCGCCGACGTCGTGCGCGAACTCGCGGATGAAGTGGAGTGGGTGTTCTTCGGTATGTGCCCTGATTCACTCAAGCCGTATGTGCATGAATACCATTCGGGTGTGGTTCTCTCCTCATATCCACAGAAGCTCGCGAGTCTCAACCTTGACATAGCGCTCGCACCGCTGGAGTTTCATGTTTTCAACGACTGCAAAAGCAACTTGCGTTTGCTTGAGTACGGCGCCTGCGGTTATCCCGTGATCTGTTCCGACACCGAGGCCTATCGCGGCTATCTGCCGTGTACTCGCATTCGCACCAACAGCACGGACGAATGGCTGCAGGCGATCCGCATGCACCTGGCGGATCCCGCCGCCAGTTATCGGATGGGCGATGAATTGCGTGAAACGGTGTTGCGCGACTTCATGTTGCGCGGCGATAACCTGCAGTACTGGGCCGATGGCTGGCTGCCTTGATACGTCTGAACGTCGAATTGTCAAAAGAGCGCAATGCCGCTGATCTGGCTACCCGCTCGTTATAGGAATTCATATGCATAGCAATCTCTCGAATGGATCGTCTGCTCCGTTGAATGAGCGTTTTACCCTGGTTCTGCTGGCTCACGATCAACCGCGAGCCTTGCGACGTGCGTTGCGTTACTACAGTGCCTGGCCGTGCGCTGTGCTGGTGGTGGATTCGTCGCTGAACGCGGACACCGACATTAGTGAGAGCTTTGCCGGTGTGCAGTATTTGCATGTGCCCGCGCCGCGTGCTGAACACGTCAGCTACCGGGTTCGCAAAGCCATCGGGCATATCACTACGCCCTATATGGCCGTAACCGAAGTCGAGAGTTTCCTGCTGCCCGCAGCACTCACTGAGTCGCTGGAGTTCCTTGAGGCCAATGCCGACTACGGTACTTGCCAAGGGTATAGCCTGGCTTACGAAGCACACGCCGATCGCGTCGATTATTACCTGCGCGACCGCAAGGGGTGCGAGGACTACAGCGATGACTCGGCTGACGCGCGGCTAGCGATTTTGAATCGCGATTACCCGTCCCTGGCTTGCGCTGTTACCCGTACCGCAATCATTGAGCGATGGTTTGCCTCGCTGGCGGTGGATTTCAATCCCAGCGCGCGCGGGAACGGTTATTCCGATGGGCTGACAGCCGGTGCCAAGGTGCGCGTGCTGCCTGTTCCCTATGCGTTGCACGAGCGGCACAGCATCACGTTTGGTGCTGTTAGCGAGAAGCTGTTCGAGTCGAAATGGATTTCCCTGCTGGGCTTGCCGGTGCGTCGTTTCGAGCCAACGCAATACATCGAGTTGCCGTTCTATCACCAGGCTTTTTTCGAGGTGTTGACGTCGCTCGAATTCCTGCTGCATGTCACGCCAACAGGTCGACTGCAATTGGAAGGGGTGGAGGCGGCGATGCTTAGACAATGTGAGCTTTCGCGTACCCATCGCAATAGCAATGCAGAACCTTTCCTTGATCGGCTGCGTCAAGCCTTTGAGCTCTACGCCTTCAACCCGCAAGTGGTTGAGTTGCTGGGGCGCACACTTAAAAGCAAAGGCGAGCTGGCGCAGGCGCGGGGCGTCCAGGCATGGGGCGAGCGTCTGGCGGCTGCAACGCTGCAGAGCAATGTTCAATTGTTCGAAGCCACCCGCACCGGTCAGTTGCTCAACTGGCTTAAGGCGCGCAGTCCGAGCGACAGTCAAGTCAGGGACGTCTCCCGGTATCTGGCGCGCCACGCAGGCGGTCCGGTGTTCGGCATCCTGTTGCTGGATCTGGAGGGCGATATCTTCAAGCTCCAGGCGACGTTCGATAGCGTCATCAACAGCCACTGCCGAGCGTTCAAGATTATCGTATTCACCACGGGCGACCTGCCAGCGGAAACCACGCTGCAAAACACCCTGCATTTCGTCAGGGTCAATGAGAGCAACTACGTCGACAAAATCAATCAGATGGTCAGTCAGACCGATTGCGACTGGATGGTCCTTGCTGAAGCCGGTGACGAGTTGGCGCCGAGCGGTCTCTATCAGGCGAGTCTGGAGCTGCTCGCGGCACCCCAGTGTCGTGCCGTAGCAATGGATGAACTGCAGCGCCAGGAGAACGGAACTCTGGCCGATGTCTTCCGTCCAGGCTTCAACCTCGACTTGCTGCAAAACTGCCCGGCGTTGATGGCGCGTCATTGGCTGGTGCGTCGGGATGTCATGGTTCAGGCGGGCGGTTACTCGCGTGAATTCAAGGAAGCGCTCGAATTCGATTTGCTCTTGCGTTTGATCGAGCAAGGCGGCCTGGATGGGCTTGCGCATCTGAACGAACCGCTACTGATCTGCCAGGCGCAGGAAGAACAAACCAATGCCGACGAGCGCAAGGCGTTGCTGCGCCATCTTGCCGCGCGTGGCTATCAGGCTGACGTGGGTTCGCTGGTGCCAGGCACGCACAAAATCGACTACCGTTTCATCGAGCGGCCGATGGTGTCGGTTATTTTGCATGGCGTCCGGGATCTGCCGACGTTGCAGCGCTGCATTCTGAGTGTGCTGCAACGAACCCGTTACCAGCGCTACGAAGTATTGGTGGCGGACGATTCTGCTTACGCCGCGCCATTGGGTCTTTGGTTGGAGGGGCAGGGGCAGCAAGCCGGTCGCGTTCGTTTGTTCAGTGCCGCGCCGGGGCTGGCTTCCGGGGCTATGATCAACATCGCCAGTCAGCATGCCAAGGGTGAATACCTGCTGATGCTGGCCGCTGACAGCGAAGTGATCAACGTCAACTGGATTGAGACCTTGCTCAATCAGGTTCAACGTCCAGAGGTTGGCGTGGTCGGCGCCAAGTTGGTCGATGTTGAGGGGCGCGTGACTCAGTCTGCCCTGATTCTGGGGTACAACGATGGTGTGGGTTCTGCATTCGTTGGTGAACCCAAGACCTCCAGTGGTTACCTCAACAAACTGGTCGTGGAACACAACTGCTCGGCGGTCTCCCTTGCCTGTCTGATGATCTCGAAGCAATTGTTCGAAGCCGCGGACGGTATTGACGTTGAACATTTCAATGAAGCGTTCGGTGACGTCGATCTTTGCCTGCGTGTCGGACAAGCCGGTTATCTGGCGGTCTGGACGCCGCATGTACAGGTCATCCATTCGGGTCTGCTGGCGCAGTCGTCAGCGGCTCGCAAGGCGTTGGGCGAGAGGTGGCCCGATGCGTTGGCGCACGATCGCTACCACAATAGAAATCTCGCCTCCAGCGGCTCAGGCTTCGAACTGGGACCGGTGATCGGTATTGACTGGTCAGCGTTGATCAAACAGACGAAAGCCTGAGGAACACGTCTCGACTGATCTTCCTGGCAAACGAAAGAGGCTCACCTGACGGTGGGCCTTTTTTGTTTTTCTCGGGCATTGGATGCCTTGTCTGCGGGGGGGGGGGGGGGCGGCGGTGTTTTCTCCGATGGCACCATTATTGCTTCCTGGTGCTTGCGTACGCGTTAAATGCGCAGGCGCCGAATAATTGGCGTCCCTTGCCAACGGCCAACGCTTCAATGAAGTCGATGTCGCCCACAGTTGAGAGAAGTACATGAAGGCAGTAATTCTGGCGGGGGGATTGGGAACTCGCATCAGTGAGGAATCGCATCTCAAGCCCAAACCGATGATCGAAATTGGTGGCAAGCCAATCATCTGGCACATCATGAAGATCTATTCTCATTACGGCATCAACGACTTTGTGGTTTGCCTAGGCTACAAGGGCTACATCATCAAGGAGTACTTCGCCAACTACTTCCTGCACATGTCTGACGTGACGTTCGACATGGCCGAAAACAGCATGCATATCCATCAGGGCAAGGCAGAGCCATGGCGCGTCACGCTGGTCGATACCGGCGAGACCACCGGCACCGGCGGGCGCCTGAAGCGTGTACGCGACTATCTGGGTGACGAGACCTTCTGTTTCACCTACGGCGATGGTGTGTCGAACGTCAACATCCCTGAACTCATCGAGTTCCACCGTCAACACGGCAAGCAGGCCACAGTCACGGCTGTGCAGCCACCGGGCCGTTTTGGCGCGATGGAACTTGAAGGCACGTGCGTCCGAGGTTTTCAGGAAAAGCCTATCGGTGACGGCGGCTGGATCAACGGCGGTTTCTTCGTGCTTGAGCCGAGCGTGCTCGATGGCATTGAAGACGACTCGACGACTTGGGAGTACGAGCCTATGCGCAACCTAGCCCGACAGGGTCAGTTGATGAGCCATCTGCATCGCGGGTTCTGGCAGCCGATGGACACCTTACGCGACCGGGTTTTCCTCGAAGAGCGCTGGAATAGCGGCAACGCTGAATGGAATTTGTGGCAGTGAACGGATTCTGGGCGGGCAAAAAAGTTTTTTTGACCGGCCATACCGGCTTCAAGGGCGGTTGGCTGGCAATGTGGTTACGGCAGCTGGGTGCAGAGGTGCGCGGCTTTGCCTTGCCTGCAGCGACCACACCCGCGCTGTGGACAGTCGCAGGTCTGGATCGTGTGATTGCCGGTGATCTGGCGGATATTCGCGATGCAGCGGCGGTCGTTGGGGCCGTAAAGGCGTTCCAGCCTGAAGTGGTATTCCATCTCGCCGCGCAACCGCTGGTGCGCGAGGCCTATCGCATGCCTGTCGAGACATATGCGATCAATGTCATGGGTACTGTGAATGTGCTTGAAGCTGCACGTCATTGTCCCGGGGTTCGTGCGGTAGTAGTGATTACCACTGACAAATGTTACGAAAACCGTGAGTGGATTTTGCCCTATCGCGAATATGACGCCCTCGGCGGTTTTGATCCTTACAGCAACAGCAAAGCCTGCGTGGAACTGCTTTGTGCCTCGTACCGCAATTCCTTTCTGCAAGCGGCCGGTACAGCGTTGGCCACTGCACGGGCGGGCAACGTCATCGGCGGCGGTGATTGGTCGTCGGAACGGCTGATCCCGGACATTTTCCGTGCCTGGCAAAACAACGAAGAAGTGGTCTTGCGTTATCCCCACGCAACGCGCCCGTGGCAGCACGCTCTCGAGCCGCTGATGGGCTACCTGATGCTGGCCCGCGCGTTGTATGAAGACGGCGAGAAATACGCCGGCGGCTGGAACTTCGGCCCCGACAACAGCAGTGTCGCCACCGTCGACACCATTGTAGGCCAACTGGCCGAGCTGTGGCCGACTGCGGTGCGCTGGTCGATCGATACCCAGGTGCAACCCCATGAAGCCGGGTTGCTGGCGCTCGATTCAAGCAAGGCGCGCCTGGAACTGGGCTGGACGCCGCGCTGGTCGTTAGCCGCCACCCTCGAACGCACGGTGGCCTGGAACCTGGCCTGGCAACACGGCGAAGACATGCACACCTTTACCCGCAAGCAGATAGCGGACTACCAAGGCGATACCCATGAGTGAAAGTACTGCGGATCAGTTGCGCCAACAAATTGTCGAGTTGGTTGGGCGTTATGCACAGCTGGAACTGGCTCCCAAAGTCTTCGTCGCCGGCCAGAGCCCTGTGCCGCCCGCGGGCAAGGTGATCGGCGCAGGCGAACTGCAGACGATGACCGAAGCAGTGCTGGATGGCTGGTTGACCACCGGGCGCTTTAATGATGCCTTCGAAAAACGCCTGGTCAAATACCTGGGCCGGCGTTGCGTGCTGACCACCAACTCGGGTTCGTCGGCCAACCTGATCGCGTTTTCCGCGTTGACTTCGCCCCGACTGGGCGATCGCGCGATCAAGCCTGGCGACGAAGTGATTGGCGTCGCGGCGGGTTTTCCGACCACCGTTAACCCGATTTTGCAGTTCGGTGCGGTGCCGGTGTTCGTCGATATCGAACTGCCGCACTACAACATCGACCCGAGCAAGATCGAAGCCGCCATTGGCCCGAAAACCAAGGCGATCATGCTCGCGCACACCTTAGGCAATCCTTATGACCTGAAGGTTATCCGGGCGCTGTGCGACAAGTACAAACTGTGGCTGATCGAGGACTGCTGCGATGCCCTCGGTTCGACCTACGATGGTCAACTGGTCGGCACTTTCGGCGACATCGGCACCCTGAGCTTTTACCCGGCGCATCACATCACCATGGGCGAGGGCGGTGCGGTCTTCACCAACAGCCCGTTGCTCAGCCGCATCATGGAATCGTTCCGTGACTGGGGTCGCGACTGCTATTGCGCGCCCGGCCAGGACAACACCTGCAAGCAGCGTTTCTGCAAGCAGATGGGGCAGCTGCCGGAAGGCTACGACCACAAGTACACGTATTCGCACCTGGGTTATAATCTGAAAATCACCGATATGCAGGCCGCCTGTGCGTTGGCGCAGATGGATCGGCTGGAGAATTTCACCGAGGTGCGCAAACGCAACTTCCGCTGGCTCAGCGAGCGTCTGGCTAATTGCGCCGACTACCTGATCCTGCCGCAGGCCACCGCCAACAGCGACCCTTCGTGGTTCGGTTTCCCGATGACCCTGCGCGACGGCTGCGGCATCAAACGCGTCGAACTGCTGCAATACCTCGACAGTCAGGGTATTGGCACACGCCTGCTGTTCGCCGGCAACCTGGTGCGTCAGCCGTACATGGAAGGTCGTAATTTTCGTATCAGCGGCGAGCTGACGGTGACTGACAAAATCATGAACGATACCTTCTGGGTTGGCGTATGGCCTGGCCTGGGAGAGGAACATCTTGGCCACGTTGCGCGCTGCCTCGAGCAATTTTTCGGGTTGGCACACTGATGCGTGCCTACATCCTTTGCGGTGGTTTCGGTACCCGCCTGTGCGCTGTTCTCCAAGGTTCGCAAAAAGCCGTGGTCGACATTCATGGCCGGCCTTTCCTTGCACTGGTTTTGGCGCAGTTGAAACAGGCAGGCATCAGCGACGCGGTACTGTGCGCGCACTATCGTGCCGATCAGTTGGCCGAGCTGTTGCCGGCCTTGTCGGCTGAGTCGGGTCTGACTCTGGAGCTGGTCGTCGAAGAACAACCCATGGGAACTGGCGGCGCTGTACTGCAAGCCTTGCGCGAAGTACCGCCGGGCGGCCGTTATATGGTTCTCAACGCCGACACCTGGCTCGATTACTCGGCTTACCACCTGGCGGCCAACGCTGCAGAAAATCTGCTGGTGGGCGTCATGGTGGAGGACCGTTTGCGCTATGGCAGCCTGAGCTGCTCAGACACCCTGCGGTTACTGGCACTGAACGAAAAAGGTCTTTCTGGACCGGGTCTTGTGAATGCCGGCGTCTACGGCTTTGCCGTCGATGCCCTGGACGGTTTCGCGCTGCAAGCATGCTCGATGGAGAAGGAGATTTTGCCCCGGTTGATTGATCGCCAGACTCTGCAGGTCGGTGAGTACTTTGGCCCCTTCATTGATATCGGTACGCCGGACTCGTTGAGTGCATTCAAGTCTCATTTTCAGGAGGTCGCGAGCGCATGAATCAGTTGGTGAAAAGCCAGACGATTTATACCTATCAGACCATCCTCGACGCCGTTGAGTGTATCGAGTCAGGTGCCCTGCAAATCGTTTTTGTGGTGGATGAAGAGCGCCGTCTGGCCGGCGTGCTAACAAATGGCGATTTGCGCCGTTATCTGTTGCAGGGCGGGGCGACGACCGTACCGGTCACTGCGTGCATGAACATCGAATACCGCTCGGTTACCCTCGGTGCGGCGCGTGAGGAGATGCTCAAGATCTTTGATCTGAGCTATAACGCGATCCCGGTGGTTGACGTCGATGGTTTTCTCGTCGATGTAGTCACCCCGGCGCGGCTCGCGGCCAATCAGGAAGTGCCCGTGCTGGCGCGTGCGCGTGCGCCAGTGCGCATGAGCTTCAGTGGTGGCGGCTCCGACCTGACGTATTACTTCGTGGAAAACCCGGCCGCCGTGCTCAGTTGCACGGTCGGCCTTTACTCACATGCCACGTTGATCCCGCGTACCGATAGTGTCATCCGGATATTCTCCGAAGATTTAAATACCGAAGAGCAGTATACGTCGATCGCGGATTTGCTGGCGCATGCAGACAAGGGACTGCTGGCCACTATCGTCTCGGTGATCCAGCCCAATTACGGACTGGATCTGTATATCCGTTCCGACTTTCCAGTGGGTTCCGGTCTGGGCGGCTCGTCGGCGGTTACCACGGCGGTCATTGCTGCATTCAATGAACTGCGGCGTGATCGCTGGAGCACCTACGAGGTCGCTGAACTGGCGTTTCAGTCCGAGCGTTTGTGCTTTGGCATAGCGGGTGGCTGGCAGGATCAGTACGCTTCCGCCTTCGGTGGCTTCAACCTGATCGAATTCAAGGAAGGTCGGAATCTGGTGCACCCGATTCGTTTGGAGGGCTCAATCTGCAACGAGCTTGAAGAGTGTCTGGTGCTCTGCGATACGCGTATTTCCCACGACTCTGGAAAATTGCATGAGCAGCAGCGTGAAGAAATGGAAAGCAAAAATGCCCAAGGCTTGCTCATCACCGAAAGCGTGAGGTTGTGCCGCCATATGCACCATCACCTGATTCGTGGCGAGCTGCACGATTTCGGCCGTTGCCTGCATCAGGGTTGGATGCTCAAACGGCAGTTTTCCCGAGCGGTGAGCGATGGTGTGCTCGACCAGATTTATGACAGTGCGCTGGCAGCAGGCGCGCTGGGCGGCAAACTTCTTGGCGCCGGAGGCGGGGGCTTTTTCCTGTTCTTCGTGCAGCCCCAGCATCGTCAGGCCGTGACCGCCAAGGTCCGCGAGCTTGGCTGCCGAACCACCGATTTCCGTTTCGAATCCAACGGTGTCACTTCTTGGCGGACCAAAATCCAATGAATAAGCAAATCTTCAGCATCGATGGCGTTGTCGTCGGTGGTGACCATACTTTCGTTATCGCCGAAGTGGGCAACAACCACAATGGCTCAATGGAACTGGCCAAACAATTGGTGGACGCATCGATCAGTGCTGGCGCCGATTGTGTGAAGTTTCAGTTGCGCAACCGTGAGGCGCTTTATCGTCGCAAGGCTGATGGTTCGCGGGCGGAAGATCTGGGCGTTGAGTATATCCAAGACCTGCTCGACAAGGTCGAGTTGAGCGTCGACGAACATCTGCAAATTCGGCAGTACTGCGCACACAAAGGCATCAGCTACATCTGCACGCCATGGGACGAGCCAAGCGTCCAAGTGCTTGCTGATTTCGATGTGCCGGCGTTGAAAATCGCCTCGGCCGACCTGTGCAACCCGTACCTGATTGCCAAGGCTGCGCAATTGGGGAAACCGCTGATTCTGTCGACCGGCATGTCGCTTGAGCATGAAATTGTTCGCGCCATCGAGCAGTTGAACGGTCTGGGCATGCCCTTCGCTTTGCTGCATTGCAACAGCACCTATCCCGCACCGGAAACCGATATCCAGTTGGGTTATCTGGCTCGTCTGCGCGAACTGCACGGCCTGATCGGTTACTCGGGACACGAGCGTGGCACCGCGATAAGCATTGCGGCTGTCGCATTGGGCGCCAAGTTGATTGAGCGGCATATTACCCTCGACCGCGGCATGGAAGGCCCCGACCATCTCGCCAGCCTTGAACCCGAAGAATTCCGCCAACTGGTCGAAGGCATTCGCCAAGTCGAGAAAGCTCTGCCGTGGACCGGCCCGGGCCGCCACGCCAGTCAGGGGGAACTGCTCAACCGCGAGAACCTCGGCAAAAGCGTGATCGCCGCCCGAGCCATCGAACCCGGTGAAGTTTTCCAGCAGGACATGCTGAGTGTCGCCAGTCCGGGGCAGGGGCTGCCACCGTATCGCTTGACCGATCTGCTCGGTAAAAAAGCCGGGCGGGTGATCGCGCAAGGTGACTTCCTATTTGACAGCGACCTATGCGAACAAGCCGAAGTACGCCGCGAGTTTGACATGCCGATTTTGTGGGGCGTGCCGGTGCGATATCACGATTTCCTGCAATACGAGCAGTGGATCAAACCCGACCTGTTCGAGTTCCATTTGTCCTACCGTGACCTGAGCGTGGCGCCGCAGGCGTATCTGCGGCAGGTCGAGTGCTCGCGTCTGGTTGTGCATGCGCCGGAGCTTTTCGAGAACAGCGAGCTGCTGGACCTGGTGGCCGATGATCCGGAATACCGTCAGCGCTCGATTGCCAACCTGCAACGAGTGGTCGATGCCACCCTGCAAATCGCCGAGTTCTTCCCGAACGCCGACTCGCTGCTCATCGTCGCGAACATCGGTGGCTTCTCGGCCGACGTACCTTTTGCGGTCAGTCAGCGTGCGGAGCTTTACCGGCGATTCCAGGAATCCTGTGCGCAGGTCGACTTCGGTCGCACCGAGCTGATTCCGCAAAACATGGCGCCTTTCCCGTGGCACTTCGGCGGGCAGCGTCACCAGAACATTTTCATGATGCCGCAGGAGTTGGCCGAACAAGCCAAAGCCCTGAACCTGCGCCTGTGCCTGGATCTCTCGCACCTGCAAATGGCCTGCTTCCATTTCGGCCTGGACTTTCAGGCGGCACTGGCGCTGTTGCTGCCGCACTCGGCGCATTTACACGTGGCCGATGCCAAGGGCAGCAACGGCGAGGGCGTGCTGATGGGTACCGGTGATGTGGACTGGCCTGCGACGTGGACGCAGCTCAAGGGGTATCCGCAAGTGAGCTTTATTCCGGAAGTGTGGCAAGGCCACAAGGATCACGGTGCCGGGTTCTGGTCGGCGCTGGATTTTCTCAATTCACTCAACGTAGGTTCGTCCAATGACTGATCAATCTCTCTCCGCGCGCCTGGATCGTTTGTTGAGCGAACCTCTGGAAGCGATTCGCCAACGCCAACAGGACACTTTGTTGAATGTCCTTGGTGATTTTGAGCAGCCGTTTGTCTTGTTCGGTGCTGGGCATCTGGGGAAAAAAGTGGCTTCGGTGCTGCTGGAAATGGGCCTCAAGCCCAAGGCCTTCATCGATAACAATCCTGCGCTCTGGGGGCGCTCGGTACTCGGTATCGAGGTGTTGAGTCCGGCGCACCTGGCTGAACGCGAAGCCGGTCATCTGCCTGCCATCATCACCACCATCTGGTGTGGTGAGGCCAGCGACCGAATGATTGATCGACTGGCACCGTTGCATGCACTGGGCTTCGAGCGCATTGCGCTGTTCGGTCATCTGGCTTGGCGCTTTCCGGAAAAATTCCTCCCGCATTACAGCCTTGACCTGCCGGAAAAAGTTATCGGTGAGGGCGCGCGCATTCGCCAGGCGTTCAACCTGCTGAGCGATGACGAGTCGAAGGCCCTGTTTGTCGATCACGTCGAATGGCGCCTGTTTCTCAACTACGATCTGCTGCCACCGGCCTCGCCGCTGGAGATCTACTTCAACGATCGTTTCGTCAACGCCAACGATGAGGAAGTGGTTTACGACATCGGTGCGTTCAACGGCGATTCGATTCACGGTTATATCCAGAGCGGCCGCAAGTATCGCGAGATCCACTCTTTCGAGCCGTCGCCAAACAACTATGCCGACCTCAAGGACACCATCGCGCAACTGTCCGGCGAATACACCGGCCTGCACGCGCACGCGATGGCGGTAGGTGACTGCGTCGGCGAGATTCTGATCGAGACCGGTAATGGTCCGGCTTCCCGCGTTGGCATGGGCACCGAGTCGGTGCGCATGAGCTCGCTGGATGAACTGGGCAAAGAGATCCGTCCTGCAACGTTCATCAAGATTGATATCGAAGGCTTCGAGCCGCAGTGCCTGGCGGGTGGGCGCCAACTCATCAGCGAGGCGAATCCAGTATTGGCGGTTTGCGTTTACCACGAGCAGGCGCACCTGTGGAGCATCCTGCTGCAATTGCATGAGTACTACGACGGTTATAGCTTCAGCCTGTGCCCGCATCTCGCCGAAGGATGGGATCTGGTGCTGTACGCCGTACCGGCCGATCGCGTCGCTCATCACTAATTCATTTTTCAGGCGGTTTCCATGCGTGTTGCAGACTACGTCTTCGAGTTTATTGCCCGCCAAGGCGTCGGGCATGTGTTTTTCCTGCCGGGCGGAGGTGCCATGCACCTCAACAATGCGCTGTTCCGTCAGCCGCAGTTGCAAGCGATCAGCATGCTTCATGAGCAGGGTGCTGCGATTGCCGCCGAAGGCTACGCGCGCACGTCAGGCCGCTTTGGCGCCTGCCTGGTCACTTCCGGCCCAGGTGCTACCAATGCAATGACCGGCCTGGCCGGGGCCTGGTTCGAATCGACACCGGTGATGTACCTCTCCGGTCAGGTAAAGCGTGCCGACCTCAAGGGCAATAGCGGTCTGCGTCAACTGGGAACTCAGGAGCTGGACATCGTCAGCGTGGTCACGCCTATCAGCAAGTACGCGGTGTGTGTGCTTGACCCGCAGCAGATTCGTTACGAGCTGGAAAAGGCGTTGCACGTGATGATGAGCGGCCGTAAAGGCCCGGTCTGGATCGACATTCCGCTGGACGTTCAGGCCACCGAAATCGACCCCGATCAGTTGGCCGGTTACGCCCCCGATCAAGATGTGCAACCGGCACTGCCGGATGCCAGCGCGTTGCGTGATCTGGCAGTGCGATTGCAACAGGCACAGCGCCCGGTGCTGCTGGTTGGTAATGGTGTTCACGGCGCCGGTGCACAGGAGGCGATGCGTGCGCTGATCGAGCGTCTGGGCATCCCGACGATGACCACGTGGATCGGCGCCGATCTGCTGGAGTACAGCCATCCGCTGTACTTCGGTCGCTGCGGCACTGTGGCCTCGCGCGGAGCCAACTTCACCGTGCAAAACGCTGATCTGGTGATCGCCATCGGCTGCCGCATGGACTTCTCCATCACCGGTTTCGATCGATCGCAATTCGCCCGTGCCGCCGAAGTGGTGGTGGTCGATATCGACCCGGCGGAAATCGCTAAACTCGGCGACATGCCTGATCAGGCGTTCGTCTGCGACGCCGGTGATTTTATCGCTGGACTGATGCGAAATACCGAACAGAAAACTTTCGACTACACACCGTGGCGCGAACGCTGCACCGACTGGAAAAACCGTTACCCGGTGGTTCTGCCGGAGTACCACGTCAAGCAGGGATTCGTGAATAGCTATGTGTTCACCGAAATGCTCTGTGATGCACTGGTCGAAACCGACATGATCATCCCGGGCAGTTCCGGGGCGTCGATCGATACGTTCTGGATCTCGGCGAAACTCAAGCGCGGCCAACGCGCAGTAGCCACTGGGGGGCTCGGTTCGATGGGTTACGGTTTGCCTGCGTCGATTGGCGGCTGCATTGGCAGTGGCGGCCGACGCACCATTTCGGTCGATGGCGACGGTGGGTTCGTGATGAACATCCAGGAACTGGAAGTTGTCCGTCGTCTGCAACTGCCGATCAAGTACTTCGTGCTGAACAACAACGGCTATGCCTCGATCCGCGCTTCGCAATCGGGCTATTTCAAACAGACCATCGGTTGCGATCCGGTCTCCGGTCTGACGCTGCCGGACATCGGTGCGCTGGCCGTGGCGTTTGGTTTGCCGGTGCTGCGGGTCAGCGAGCAATCGACTCTGCAGGACGTGATCAACCAGGCCCTGGCAATGCCGGGGCCGGTGGTCTGTGAAGTGATGGTCGAGCCTGATCAGGCCATCGGGCCACGGATTACGTCGCGTATCGGCCAGAACGGCCAAATGGTCTCTAGCCCGTTGGAAGACCTGTTCCCGTTCCTCGATCGCGACGAGCTGCAGGCCAACATGCTGATTCCACTGGTGGGGGAATGATCATGACTGCCGACTATCTGAAGCAGTACGCCGACGCGGGTCTGTACACGATGCAAGGGCGTCTGCTACCACCGCAGGATGGGCGTTTCCAGTCCTTCCCTCGGGGGCAATGGCGTGAAGAAATCGAACTCACTGCGCAGGCAGGCCTGCGCGGTATCGAATGGATTTACGATTTGTACGGCGTGGGTGCCAACCCGCTGGAAACCCCTGTCGGGCGGGCCGACCTGAAAGAGTGCCTGGCCGGTTACGGCGTGTCTGTTGTTTCTATTTGCGCCGATTACTTCATGGATTGTCCGTTGCTGCGTTGCACCGACGAAGAACTGGCCTCGCGCCTGGAGCGACTGGAATGGCTGATCGGCATTTGCCCGGAACTGGGTATCGGTCGCGTCGTGCTGCCATTCGTGGACAACTCTCGCATCGGCTCGCTTGACGAACAGGTGAAAGTCATCGGTTATCTGCGTCAGGTGCTGCCTGCGGCAGAAGCAAACTCGGTCGAGCTGCACCTGGAAACGGATCTGGCGCCTGAGCCGTTCAAGCAATTGCTGCTGGCCATTGATCATCCGTTGGTCAAGGTCAATTACGACGCCGGCAACAGCGCTTCGCTGGGCTATGCGCCGGCTGACGAATTCGCCGCCTATGGCGAGCGGGTCGGCAGTTTTCACATCAAGGATCGCCGCCAAGGCAGCACCACCGTACCGCTGGGGCAGGGCGACGCCGATTTTGCCAGCCTGCGCGAACAGCTGATCCGCTTCGATTACCAGGGTGACTTCGTCCTGCAGGTCGCGCGTGGCGTGGCTGGTGAAGAACCGGTCTGGCTGCGGGAAATGAGTGAGCTGTCAGCCGAATGGCTGCGCGGTAACCGTCTGGTTTGAAATAGTTGAGGTCATTGTGCGGATTTTATTTTGTGGGTTGGGCGGCATCGGACAACGGCATTTGCGCAACTTGCGTACGTTGCTGGGGCATTCGCTGGAAGTGCATGCGTATCGGGTTCGTGGTCAACGAATCAAGTTGCAGGACAACCTGACTGTCGAGCACGGCGCCGATCTGGAAGCCGATTACGGTGTGATCGTTCATCACGACCTCGATAGCGCATTGGCCAAAAATCCTCAAGCGGTGTTCATCTGCAACCCCAACGCCCTGCACGTGCCGATTGCCCTGGCTTGTGCCAAGGCCGGCGTGGCAGTGTTCATGGAGAAGCCGCTGGCCAGTGACCTGGAGGGTATCGAAGAGCTACTGGCGCTGGTCGAGCAGAAGCAATTGCTGTTCTACGTCGGCTACAACTTCCGTTTTCATCCCGGCTTGCAAAGGCTCAAGTCGCTTCTGGACGAAGGGCATTTCGGCAATATCATTCGCGTCAGCGCCGAGATCGGTGAATACCTGCCGAACTGGCACAAGTACGAAGACTACCGGCAAATGTATGCCGCCCGGGCCGATCAGGGCGGTGGCGTAATTCTGTCGCAGATCCACGAAATGGATTTGATCTACTGGCTGTTCGGTTTGCCTGACAACATCCTCTGTGTCGGCGGACAACTGAGCAATCTGGATATCGACGTCGAAGACACTGCAACCTCGCTGATGCAATACCGCGGCGAGCAGGGCAGCTTCCCGATTCATCTGCACCAGGATTTCGTCCAGCGTCCACCGGTTCGTACGTTCAAGATCATTGGTGACGGTGGCAGCGCCGTGATGGACCTGATCAATACGCAGCTGACGGTGTACACCGCCGAAGGCGAGGTCGCCGAAAGCTCGAACTTCCCTGATTTTGTACGCAACGAGATGTTCCTGAATCAGGCGCGACACTTCCTGGATTGCCTCCAGGGCAACGCCCGGCCGCAGGTCACCCTGTTTGATGGTCTGCAAAGCTTGCGCCTCGCTCTGGCGGCTCGTGAGTCCTTGAAGAGAGGCGCGCAGGTCAATCTGGACGAGGTCAGGGTCAATGGCTGATCACAACGCGATGAAGCAACTTTTCGACCTCTCCGGTCGGGTCGCGATCATCACCGGTGGTGGCGGCTTGCTGGGTTATCAGCATGCCGCCGCAATTGCCGGGTTGGGGGCGGTGCCCATTCTGCTCGATGTGAGCGAAGAAGGACTGGCACGCAGCCGCAATCGACTGCTTGAGGAAACGGGTGTCACGGCGCAGACCTTTGTGGCTGACATCACGCGCCTCGAGTCGCTGCAGTCGGTATGCGATCAGGTCATCACCGCTCATGGCCGGATCGATATTCTGATCAACAATGCCGCGCGCAATCCCAAGGTTGAAGACGCCGACGGCAAGAACTTTTCCCGGCTCGAGGACTTCCCCTGGGAACAGTGGCAGCAGGATCTGGACGTGGGGCTGGGCGGCGCGTTCAACTGCGCCAAGGTGTTCGGCAAGCAGATGGCCCTGCAAAAAAAGGGCGTGATCATCAACATCGCCTCAGACCTCGGTGTCATCGCGCCCGATCAGCGCCTGTATCGGATTGACGGTCGTGAACCCGATCAGCAGCCGGTCAAGCCGGTGACGTACTCGGTGGTCAAGCACGGCTTGATCGGCCTGACCAAATACCTGGCGACGTATTGGTGCGAACAGGGCGTGCGCTGTAATGCGTTGTCGCCGGGTGGCGTATATGCCGGTCAGGACGATGTGTTTGTCAGCAAGCTGACCAGCCTGATCCCGCTGGGCCGCATGGCCCAGGCCGATGAGTATCGCGGTGCAATCGCATTCCTGTGTGCCGATGCCTCTCTCTACATGAATGGCTGCAACCTGGTGATGGACGGCGGCCGCAGCGTTTGGTGATGGCCGGCGCGTGGTGTGTTCTGCTGAAATTTTGAATCTGTTTTTGTTTCGAGGTTGTCTTCATGGCTATAGACCGAGTCGCCCAGCATTGTATTTGCTGCGCCAGTACTCAGCTCGACAGTTCGCCTGCGGTGCTGATGCCTTTCGTGGCCAGCCGGGTGTTTGGCCATGAACCTGTCAGCATCACACCTGAGTGGGGGTTGAGGGATTTGCAGCCGGGCATGGCCTATACGTTGTGCACTTCGCTCCAGTGCCAGGCGTGCGGGGTGCTGTTTCTCGATTACCGTTTCTCTGACCGGGAAATGATGCAGCTGTATCACGGTTACCGTGATGAGGCCTATACACGTGAGCGCGAGCGTTTCGAGCCTGGGTATGCCGCTGCGAACCAGCATTATCAGGGGCGGGCCGATTACCTTCGCGATGTCGAAGCCTGGCTTGAAACCAGAGTGACGGCTAACCCCCTGGTCCTTGATTGGGGGGGAGACAGCGGGATTAATTCGCCGTTTCTAGGTCGAAGCAAACAGACCCACGTATTCGATATCTCTTCAGTGGAGCCGGTCGACGGTGCACAAGCGGTTGATCGAGCTACGATAAAAACCAACAGCTATGACCTGGTGGTATGCAGTCAGGTACTGGAACACGTATCGGATCCCCATGAACTACTGACACAAATCGCCGAGTGCCTGGGCGACGACACGTTGTTGTACCTCGAAGTCCCGCGCGAAGCCTTGATGCGCGAGCATCCGGATCGCAAGGACCTGGCCGGGCTCAAGCGGCACTGGCACGAACATATCAATTTCTATACCGAAGAATCGCTGCGGGCACTGGTCTTTCGCACGGGGCTGCAGGTGCAGGAATGCATGACGCTGGACATTGATCTGGGCTGGCGCAAAAGCAGTATTTTCGGATTGACCGCACGGCGTGCCCGATCATGAGAGTGACGTTAGCGTCACAGGTCGTGGCCGCCGATGTGCAGCGTGTCATCGGATATCTGCAAGGTTACGAAGAACTCGCCGGCAAACATTTGCTGATCACCGGCAGCACCGGTTTTTTTGGCAAGTGGCTGCTCGCGCTGCTGGCGCTGTTGAACAGAAACGGCGCCGCTATCAGCGTGACCGCGATGTCCCGTTCTCCAGAGACGTTCCTGGCTCAATATCCCGAGTACCGCAGCACGGGGTGGATCAACTGGTTGAAGGGCGATGTGCAGTCGCCGATCAATCTGCAGACAGGACGTCCGGTCGATCTTGTTCTGCATGCGGCCACCGACACGCTGGCTGGCGCCCACGCGAATCCGCTGAGCATCTTCGATACGATTTTGAATGGCGCGCGCAATGTGCTGGACCTTGCCGTGCGCACGGGTGCTAGGCGCGTACTGTTTACCGGTACGGGCGCGCAATACGGACCGCTTCAGTGCGGTCAGCCAGTGCCTGAAGCCAGTCCGTCGGCCTGCAACAGCACACTGGCAAGCAGCGCCTATGCCGAGGCCAAGCGTGCGCAGGAAACCCTGGCCGCGCTGTATGCCGAGCGCCATGACATGGAAGTGGTTTTAACTCGCTGCTTCGCTTTTTCAGGACCGGGGATAGCCCTGGATGCCCACTTTGCTATTGGCAATTTCGTCCGGGATGCGTTGTGGAATGACGAGCTGGTGTTGCAATCGAGCGGGCAGGCTGTGCGCAGCTATCTGCACGGTGCCGATCTGGCGGTCTGGTTGTTGACGCTGCTGGTTCGCGGCGAAGCAGGGCAGGCCTACAACGTCGGCTCGGACAAGGCGTTGAGCATTGCCGAGCTGGCGCACACCGTGATGGCCCGTACCGCTCCGGAAAAATCCGTCAGGGTGCTCGGGCAAAACGGCGATCCCAAGACCCAATCCTATTACGTTCCCGACATCCGCAAGGCCCGCGATCTGGGGCTGAATGACTGGACTTCGCTGAGCGAGTCCATCGACAGCATGGTGCATTGGGTCCGCGAGCATCAGCGTTGCGCCCACTAATCAATTGGCAGGCCGATACATTTCAGATTTCGTCAGGAGTGCAGCAGTGACGCGTTCATTATTTTCAAAACGGCCTAGCCCTTATTACCTCCTTGCCCCGGATTTTCGGCGTAATTCTGCCGGTATTCGTGTGATGCACATGCTGTGCGATGCATTGATGCGCTCCGGGTATGAAGCTTACGTCACAGCCAATGTTTTGAGCCCCGGGTTGATGACGCCTCGCCTGACCAATGATGTGATCAAGACCCATCAGTCTCAGGGCGTGGAACCCATTGTGGTCTATCCCGAAGTCGTGTCAGGCAACCCTTTGGCCGGCAATGTCGTGGCCAGGTACTTGCTGAATCGCCCCGGCTTTCTGTCCAGGGGGGTGACCGCAGAAAGTTTTGGCAAGGATGACCTTATCTTCGCCTACACCAAGGATCTGCAATTACCCGACAGACCGGCCGATCGGGTGATGTTCATGCCGCCGTTCGACCGCAGCATTTTCTGCTTGCCCCAAGACCCCGCAAAACGGGTGCCTGGAAAGGTATGTTACTACCGGGGTCGAAGTGCCCAGTCGTACATCGATCCTGCGATCCTGGGTGATAACCCGATAGAAATAACGCCGCACTTCCCCAATTCCTGGGAAGGCCTGGCGGATGTCTTTCAGCAGTGCGAGTATTTTTACTGCGCAGAATCGTCGGCGCTGGCGGGAGAGGCAGCGCTGTGTGGTTGCATCAGTGTCGTGTTATCCAGTGAATGGGCACCCCAGGTGATCGGCAAGAGCGAAACGCAGGGATTCGGCCTGGCCCACGGCAACGACCCTGCCCAAATTGAAGAGGCACGCCGCACATTGCCGTTGCTGCTCGAGCGGATTGTCCAGCAGGAGCAAGAATTCTGGCCCGCCCTGGACAACTTCATCGACATCACCCAAGCCGCCGCCCGCGAATATCAGGAAGCGCGCAAGGGCGGGGCGGGGACGCTTTGGCTGGCGCCACGTGTGCTGACAAATGTCGAGCGCGGCATCGCCAAGGCTTATCTGCGCGACAAAATGATCCCGGCCCTTGAGTTAGTGGTGTTCGACTTCCACGGTCAGCCGGACAAGTTGAACAGAACCCTGAACAGTATCAATGCGCTGGATGGCTTGTACGCTTCGATCCAGATCTGTGTGATGGGCGTCGATGTGTCGAAGGTGGCGCCGCAGGTCAATCTTGATGCGGTAAAGATTGCAGCGCTCGATTATATGGAATTCATCAATCACCGACTGTTCGACTCCGGTGCCGAGTGGTTCATGTGTTTGAATGCTGGCGACGAACTGACGTCCAGCGGCTTCCTGACCACTGCGCTGGATCTGACCGGTTCACCCGATTGGCGCGCGGTCTATGCCGACGAAGTCATTCGCTACAACGACGGCCATTTAGAGTTGATGCTGCGCCCGGACTTCAATCTTGACCTGTTGCTCAGTACGCCAGCTACATTGGCGAAACACTGGCTGTTCCGTCGCGATGTCTGGCAGGCCATGGGTGGTTTCATCACCGATTGCCCGGACGCCTTCGAACTCGAATACATACTTCGCCTTGTCGAGAACACCGGGCTCGACAGCTTGGGTCACATCAGTGAACCGCTGGTGATCAGCGATATGCCATCCCTGCGTGACAGCGAGCAGGAACGAGCAGTCATCGAGCAACATCTGCGTGTTCGCGGGTTTGAGTCTGCGCAGGTCAACTGCCGGGTGGCGGGGCAATATGAGCTGGACTACGTTCATTCGGGTAGTCCTCTGGTCAGTGTTCTGATTCTAATTGACGGGCAACTGCCTCACGCCCAGCGCTGCCTCGAAAGCCTGTTGGAGCAGACGACTTACAGCGCGTATGAATTGCTGTTGCTCGATCGGGGCAATGACGATCCGTCCGTGCGCGACTGGTTATCCGGTATCGAGCAATTGGGTGCCGCTCACATTCGGGTACTGCGGTACCCGGCGGCACCTTCTGCGCAAGCGATCCGTAATGATGCTGTCAGCGACGCTCAGGGAGAGTTTGTGTTGTTCCTGGATTCCGCCGTCGGGATCATGGGGCAAGACTGGCTGCAACAGTTGTTGAATCAGGGCATGCGTCAGGAAGTGGGTTGCGTCGGCGCGAAGATGGTGGGCGGCGACGGCAAGGTTCGACATGCAGGCCTCCTGGCAGGCCTCGGTGGAACTGTCGGAAAAGCCTTCGAGGGCATGCCTTCCGATTCGCCTGGCTACATGCAACGTCTGCAAGTGGATCAGAACTACTCTGCACTGAGCGACCAATGCCTGATGCTGCGTCGGGAGTTGTTCAGTACGGTGGGCGGTTTCAATGAGAAACTGGCGCCATGGGCGGACGCCGATTTGTGCCTGAAGGTTCAGCAGGCTGGCTACCTGAATGTCTGGACGCCGCGAGTGCAGCTGTTGGTCAGCGACTTTGAGAGTCCGATTGCGACAGCGGAGCAGGAAGATCGTCTGTACGAGCGCTGGTTGCCGCAGCTTGCGCGCGACCGTGCCTACAACCCGAATTTCTCTTTAGCCCGAGGCCAGGCGTTCATAGTCGAGGATTCGCTGAAGTCCTGGCATCCTCTGTCGAGCCGCAAACTCCTGCCTCGCGTGCTCGCGCATACTGCGGGGCAAACCGGTAACGATCAACGCATCATCGTGCCTTTCACTGTGTTGCGCGCAGAAGGTTTGATCGAGGGCGTGGTCTCACCCGAGCTGCTGTCTGTGGTCGATTTGCAGCGTTACGATCCTGATGTGATCGTGCTACATCATGTGGCGAGCGACGAGCATCTGCAGGCGATGCGCCGCATGAAAGCGTTCTCCCGTGCATTCAAGGTCTTTGAACCGGGCGAGTATCTGCCGATAACAGAGGGCAGCCTCGCCATGTTGCGCCGGGGCCTGTCGTCAATGGATAGACTGGTTGTGTCGAGCAACGCCATGGCGCAGGCTTTCGATGGATTCTGTCCGGATATTCGTGTGGTCGATACCCGATTGAATCCGATTGAATGGGAAGGTCTTGTCAGCGAACGTCGCTGGTCCGACAAGCCGCGAGTCGGTTGGGCGGGTGGGCTGGCAGATGTCGACGAACTGGAAATGATCGGCAACGTGGTCAAAGACCTCGCCGGCGATGTGCATTGGGTCGTATTGGGTCCGTGCCCTGAAGCATTGCGCCCGTTCGTTCAGGAAGTGCATAACACTGTCGATATCGCCGCTTACCCGGCGAAGCTGGCTTCGCTCAACCTTGATCTGGCGTTGGCGCCACTGGGCGACACGATGTTCAACCACTGCAAAAGCCATCTGCGACTGCTTGAGTATGGAGTGTGCGGTTTCCCGGTGATTTGCAGCGATCTGCAACCCTATCGGAGCGAACTGAGCGTAACTCGGGTTCAGAATAGCTACGAAGCATGGGTCGAGACGATCAGGGCGCATGTGAGTGATCTGGAGGCGGCTGCGCAACTGGGTAATACCCTGCGAGATCAGGTGCAGCGTGACTGGATGTTGGCCGGCTCTAGCCTATTGACATGGCGTAATATCTGGATGCCGGACTGAGTCGAAGGCGCAGTTGGGTGTGAAAAATTGCACTCATGCACTTAACGGCGTGACGCATAGGTCATAAAGTGCATCTTCACTGTATTGTGTTTCTCGGAGCGGGCTATGAGTCTGCCCCGGGAAATCAACCATTTTGATGCGCCCCTGAGCTTTTCGGGGTGAACCTAGTCGCAGTTTATGATCGGGAAGCCATGATGATTGGCATAAAAAGCATAGCGAGTTACGTGCCGACGGCCGGCGTGGATAACTACGCTCAGGGTGCCAAGTTCGCCAAAGATGAAGAGTTTATCCTGGGCAAGATCGGTTCGGCGTTCTTGCCGCGCAAAGGTGTTGAGCAGGAAACGTCGGATCTGTGTGTTGAAGCTGTAAATGCATTGTTTGCCAATAATCCTGGCCTTAAGCGCGAGTCCATTGACGCGCTGATCGTCGTCACTCAAAACGGTGACGAAGAAGGTTTGCCGCACACAGCTGCTATCGTTCAAGACAAACTCGGCCTGCCGACACATGTGGCTGCGTTCGATATTTCTCTAGGATGTTCCGGTTACGTTTACGGCATCTACGCGATGAAAGGCTTCATGGAAGCCGCAGGCTTGAAGAATGGTTTGCTGATTACTGCAGATCCTTACTCGAAAATCGTTGATCCTGAAGATCGCAACACCACGATGCTTTTTGGTGACGCGGCCACTGCGACGTGGATGTCGGAGGATGCACCTTGGTTGCTGGGCAAGTCCAAGTTCGGTACTGACGGTTCCGGTGCGCCACATCTGAAGGTGAGCGACGGCGTGTTCTTCATGAACGGTCGCCAAGTGTTCAATTTTGCCTTGTTGAAAGTGCCTGCCCACCTGCACGAATTGCTCGAGGAATCGTCGCTGCAACCCGCCGACATCGATGCCTTCTGCATTCACCAAGGCAGTGCGGCCATCGTCGATGCAGTGGCCCGACGCTTTGAAGGCGAGCCGGAGAAATTCATCAAGGATATGGTCGAGACCGGGAACACCGTTTCATCGAGCATTCCTTTATTGCTGGAAAAACACGTATTGACATCTGGCTGGCGCCGCGTGGCGATCAGCGGTTTTGGTGTTGGTTTGTCTTGGGGGTCGGCGATTCTCTATCGCGGTTGATTGCAGTAGGCATTTCCATAGCGTTGCCGGTTTGCCGTCAGCGCTATTTTTTTGCTCGAGCGTTTTTTGGCGGATTTTTTGACGTCATTTTTTATGCGGTGAGGGCGCCAGATCCCTTGTTTTTCGGGGGGGTGGCAGTCTGCTAGTAATTTTTTTAAAAAAAAACCTCAAGCAACCTGATGTGACGACGATAACTATTACGAAGGTTCTCTAGGCCACAACCGGCGGTTGCCAGGGCCGGAAGCCGCAGTACCCAACCAACGAGGAATTCGTCATGGCTTTAACAGTAAACACTAACGTTACATCGTTGAACGTTCAGAAGAACCTGAACAAGGCTTCCGATGCTCTGTCGACTTCGATGACCCGTCTGTCTTCCGGTCTGAAAATCAACAGCGCCAAAGACGATGCCGCCGGCCTGCAGATTGCTACCCGCATGACTTCGCAGATCCGTGGTCAGACCATGGCGATCAAAAACGCCAACGACGGTATCTCCATTGCTCAGACCGCTGAAGGCGCGATGCAGGAACAAACCAACATCCTGCAACGTATGCGTGAACTGGCCGTTCAGTCCCGTAACGATAACAACAGCTCCTCCGATCGCGACGCTCTGAACAAAGAGTTCAGCCAAATGTCGGCAGAACTGACCCGTATCGCTCAGTCCACCAACCTGAACGGCAAGAACCTGCTCGACGGTACTGCCAGCACAATGACGTTTCAGGTCGGTTCCAACACTGGTGCCTCGAACCAGATCACTCTGACTCTGAGCGCTAGCTTCGACGCAGATACCTTGGGTGTTGGTTCGGCAATCACCATCGCTGGTTCGACTTCCGCTATCTCGGAAACTAACTTCTCGGCTGCAGTTACCGCGATCACCACTGCTCTGGACACCATCAACGCCAGCCGTGCTGACCTCGGTGCTGCACAGAACCGTCTGACCAGCACCATCTCCAACCTGCAGAACATCAACGAGAACGCCAGTGCTGCACTGGGTCGCGTACAAGATACCGACTTCGCTGCTGAAACTGCACAGCTGACCAAGCAACAAACTCTGCAACAAGCTTCGACCGCAGTTCTGGCCCAGGCCAACCAACTGCCATCCGCTGTACTGAAACTGCTTCAGTAATAGCTGATGAGTTTTGGCGGGGGAGTGCGTATGTCGCATTCTCTCGCTTTTTAATTTAAGAGGTGATGGGCATGGATATGAGCGTCAAGGTGAACTTGTCTTATCCTGCGGCTCAGCAGGCGACGACTGTTGCCGAAAAGCCCGCTGAGAAGCCTCAAGCGGACACATCGCCAGTGGTAGCTGTCAAGGAAGATAAAAAAAGCGCGCAAGACGAGCAGGAAAAACTAAAGATGGCCGTTCAGGAAATCGAAAAGTTTGTGCAGTCGGTCAAGCGCAACCTGGAGTTCTCGATTGATGAGCCATCAGGCAGAGTTGTGGTCAAAGTGATTTCTAGCGACTCCGGTGAGGTGATCCGTCAGATCCCCAACGAAGAATTCCTGAAGCTGGCAAACAGTTTGAATGATGCAAGCAGCCTGTTGTTCAGCGCAAAAATCTGACAGCTGGCACGAATTTTGTTGCTATGTTCTTTTGGGCGTTGTAGTGGTCAAAAGACCGGCGACACACTGAAGGGAGTTCCACATGGCAAGTCCAATTCTACCGGGCACGGGTTTAGGCTCCGGCCTCGATACCGGTGCCATCGTCAAAGCACTGGTAAACGCTGACAAAGCGGCCAAGCAAAGTCAGATCGACCGTGGGACTGCGTCCAACACCGCAAGCATTTCCGGCATCGGTACCTTGAAGTCGTTAATGTCGGCTTTCAATCAGGCGATGAAGGATCTGGGCAGTAAAACCAATCCTCAGTTTCCGGGTTATGCGGCCACTTCCTCTGATACGAAAATCCTCGGTGCCACCGCCAGCAACTCAGCGGTAAACGGCAGCTACGCGGTGAAGGTGGGCAACCTTGCCACTGCCTCGAAAGTCACCAGCGCTGCGTTCGCAGGAGGTACGACCAGTTCGATCACTGCGGGCACGCTGAGTATCAAGCAGGGCTCAAGCACCTACAACCTCGAGGTCAAGCCAGGCGCGACGCTGCAGTCGGTGCGTGACTCGATCAACGCCGACTCTTCGATGAAGGGCGCAGGTATCAGCGCCAACATCATTACAGACTCCTTCGGTTCGCGTCTGGTGCTGGGTTCTACGACCACCGGTGCAGGGTCCGATATTTCTGTCAGCGGTATTTCCGAACTGACGATCGATGGCAGCACTGTCGTGGGCGCCAGTGGTGGCCCGGTCATGACGGCTACTTCCGCCGGTTCCATCGGTGCGCTGGCTATCGATGCCAAGTTCTCCATCGATGGCATGGAGTTGACCAGCAAAAGCAATACTGTCGACAAGGCTGTCTCTGGTTTGACTCTGAATCTTGTTGCAACTGGTACATCGACGGTTACCGTGGCAAGCAATAATGATGGTCTCAAGGCTTCTATCCAGAAGTTCGTTGATGCCTATAACGCTTTGGCCAACGGCATCACCGCGCTGACCAAGGCTTCACTCGATGATGAAGGTAAGCCCACGGTGGCAGCGGCTTTGACCGGCGACGCCTTGCCGCGCTCCATTTTGCAGGCTATGCGTGGTCCGTTGTCGGAAAGTGGTGCGGGTGACAAGCTTACCGTTCTGGCGCAGTTGGGTATCACCACTGATCAGAAAACCGGTGCACTCAACTTTGACAGCACCAAATTTACCGCGGCGATGAACGACAAGAGGCTAGGTGGTGAAGTTCAGCAGATGTTCCTCGGTGATGACGGTGCTGATAACGGTCTGCTGGCGCGTATGCAGAAATCGCTCGCGGTATACTCCGATACCGGTGGCGTCCTCGATCAGCGCACGACCAACCTGAACATTACCAAGAAAAAGCTCAGCCTTGACCAGGAAGCACTCGATCGTCGCATCGCAACCCTGACCGATGTACTGACCAAAAAGTACAACGACATGGACACCTTGGTCGGCAAACTGAAGGCCACCGCCAGCAACATCACTTCGATGTTCGAGGCGTTGACCGCTCAGCAGAAAGGCTAACGTCTGAAACGCCAAAAGCCCGGCAGCGTTTTTTCACGCTCCGGGCTTTTTGCATTTGAATCTAAAGTTTTTTGACGCATCGTCGATACCCTTGATATGCGTACCATAGAAATTTGATGAGGTAGAACATGAATCCGATGTTAGCCCTTCGCCAATACCAGAAGATTGGCGCCCAGGCGCAGACTTCCGAAGCCAGTCCGCACCGTCTGGTCCAGATGCTGATGGAAGGTGGTCTTGATCGTATTGCCCAAGCCAAAGGCGCTATGGAGCGCAAGGATATCCCGAACAAAGGTGTTCTGATTGGCAAGGCCATCGGCATCATCGGTGGTCTGCTCGAGGGGCTTGATCTGGACAATCAGTCGGAGCAGGTTGGCGAGTTGGCCAATCTTTACGAATACATGATGAAGCGTCTGACTGAAGCCAACGCCAAGACCGACGCAAAGATCCTCGACGAAGTCGCTGACCTGTTGCGCACGGTCAAGGACGGCTGGGATGCCATCGGCACGCCGGCTCCACAGTTTTAAGGAGATCACCATGAGTCTTGTATTGCAGCGAATCGAAGAAACCCGCGAGGCTCTGTCCGGTGCTCTGGCCGAGCGTAACTGGGAAGCTATTGGCGAGCTGGATCTGGCCTGCCGTTCCTGCATGGAAGACGTCTTGAGTGAAGCTTCGGTGGACGAGGTGGCGTTGCGCGACAACCTTGAGGAGTTGCTAGGGGTTTACAAGCAGTTACTGGAAGCGGCGACGGGAGAGCGTAAGGCGATTGTCGAAGAGATGTCGCAGATCACCCAAGCGCAAAACGCAGCAAAGGTTTACCATCTGTTTGGTTAATTAACCCCCAGTTAATCCAGGCATGTGCGCCATAAATTTGACTGTGCACGGTTTTTTGACTTAACTAGTGGCTGTTTTCAGATTTCAGGCGTCTACAGGCACATTGAGACCTGCAAGAGACTCTCTTGAACCTTAT